>SKNE01000067.1 GCA_007120675.1 Bacteroidales bacterium | reverse complement strand
TTTCCATCACCCCCGTACTCAACTACAGCATGGTGGAAAGCCGCTATTTCAACACCCTGGAGGACGACATGAAATACAATTTCAACCTGAATAACGTGGGGGTCGTTTTTGCCTTTCCCGTGGGAAGCCAGCTGGAGGATGGCGGTTGGCAGTTTGTTAACGTGGGACTGGGTATCAACCGGCACAACAATTTCAACGACCGCTGGATCGCCAGGGGGTTCAACCCTTACAGCTCCATGATGGCCAGCATCGTACAGCAAGCCTGGCGCGATGGCCATGCCAGTGACCCCTTCTCCACCGAGCTGGCCTGGAAAACCTGGCTGCTGGGTGAGGATGAGGACGGAACCTATTTCGCGGATATGATGAGCGGTGTCAGCCAGTACCAGGAGACCAGCATGAGCGGCTCCATACGTGAATTCGTCCTTTCTTTGGGGGCCAACTACAACGACCGCCTCTACCTGGGGGCCACGGTGGGCTTCCCCTCGGTATCCTATGAGGAGGTGAGCATTTTTGAAGAAAAGGACTCGGAAGGTGCCGACCCCATCTTTAACTCCATGTCCTATACCAACCGACTGAAAACCAGCGGTAGCGGTTATAACTTTAAGTTTGGGGCCATCGTGCGGCTGACCGATATGGTCCGGATCGGAGGGGCCTTCCATACGCCCACCTTTTATGATTTGAGGGACAGGTACAGTGCCACCATGCGCTCCGACCTTAACCTGGACTACGACAGCCGGGTGGCCAATTCGCCCAACGGACGATTTAACTATGAGCTCACCACCCCCATGCGGGCCATCGGGAGCCTGGCACTGGTGTTCGGACAATCGGGGTTAATTAGCCTGGACTACGAGTACAGCGACATGAGCCGCTCACGCCTGCGCAGCAGCGATCACCTCTTCAGTGAGGAAAACACCACCATCCGCGAAGCCTTCACTGAGCAGCACGTAATCAGGGTGGGGGGTGAATGGCAGTTGGAGCCCATGGTCCTGCGGGCAGGCTATGGCCACTTCTCTAATCCGTACATCTCGGGGATCAACAATGCCGAGCGCTCGGTGATCTCGGCAGGCATTGGTTTCAGGCAGGGCGACTACTTTATGGACCTGGCCTACTCATACAGCTTTTACTCCGAAGACTATCACCTGTATATGCTGGATAGCAGCAACCCGCAGGACTATGGCCTGACCGGCAGTCAATGGCAGCCACCCCTGGTAAAAAGGGATTTCTCCGCCAGCGCCATCAGGCTCAGCTTCGGCTGGCGGTTCTGATGCCGGTGGCTAGTTCTCCAGCACGGTCTTAAGGGTTTTCTCCGCCAGCGCCATCAGGCTCAGCTTCGACTGGCGGTTCTGATGCCGTGGGCTAGTTCTCCAGCACGGTCTTTACGATTTCATCGTCCACCAGGATCCGGCCGCAGTACTCACAAACGATGATCTTTTTGTGCAGGCGGATGTCCAGGTGCCGCTGGGGAGGAATCTTGTTGAAGCAACCTCCGCAGGCATCCCGCTCAACGGGTACGACAGCCAGGCCGTTGCGGGCATTGTCGCGAATCCGCTGATAGGCCGTCAGCAAGCGATCTTCAATCCGCTTGCGCTCTTCTTCCGCCTGCTGTAGCATCAGTGCCTCATCCTTTTCCGTTTCAGCCACAATGTCGCTTAGCTCTGCGTTCTTGGCTTCTAGGTCCTGCTTGCGCTCCGCCAGCTCTTCCTCCACCTGCTTCACCAGGTCCTGGCGGGCATCCACATCAGCCGAAAACTCCTTCATCTTTTTCTCGGCCAGCTGGGCTTCCAGCGTCTGGTATTCAATTTCCTTGGATAAAGAATCGTACTCACGGTTGTTGCGCACATTCATCTGCTGCGCCTCATATTTTTTGATCAGCTCCAGGCTTTCCTGGACAGAGATCTTTTTGTTGGATATTTCCACCTCCAGCTCTTTGATCTCCTGCCTGAACTTTTCCACCCTGGTCTCTAAGCCGGCGATCTCGTCTTCCAGGTCCTGCACCTCCAGGGGCAGTTCACCACGAACGCTGCGCAGGCGATCGATTTTGAAATCGATGGTTTGGAGCCTGTAAAGAGCTGTCAACTTGTTTCTTACCGTTTTTTCTATGGTATCCTCCGTGGCGGTTTCCGGAACATCAACGGGGGAGGTCTCGGTGCCGGTGCTCGGATTGATCAGCTTTTCGGCGTCCTTGGTTTTTTTCTTGGTTTTTGTGCTCTTGGCCATATGCAAACAGGTGTTTTGAAAAAATTTGCGTTCGTTTTGCAACTTAGAAGCAGCGTACCGGGTTGGTGCTGACCTCCGAAATAAGGAGTGCAAAGTTAATGTTTTTTTTCTTAAGGATTTCAAGGATTAACTCCCTGGTATACTGTTCAGTTTCATAGTGCCCGGCATCCACTATCATCAACTTGCCCGAAGCATCAAAAAACTGGTGATACTTCACATCCCCTGTCACAAAGGCGTCAGCACCGGCCCTTAATGCATCCTGGATCAGGAAGGAACCGGACCCGCCACAAATCGCCACCTGCTTCACGTTGTCTTTTGCCCCCTCACAATACCTCAGGCAGGCCGCTCCAAGGCGTTCTTTCAACAGGTGCAAAAATTCCTCCTTTGGCAAGGCTTTCTCCAGCTCTCCCACCATACCGGAGCCAACCCTGTCATAGGGATTCTCCAGGCGGTAAATATCGTAAGCCACCTCTTCGTAGGGGTGACTCTCCATTAAAGCAGCGATCACGTTATTTTGCGAATGCTCAGGAAAGATGGTCTCAATCCTTTCCTCCGGCTCATAGTGGAGCTCCTGTATGTTCCCCACAAAAGGTGATGCGCTTTCGCCGGCCCTGAAGGAGCCTTTGCCGGTGGTGTTGAAGCTGCAGCAGTCGTAATCGCCTATATGGCCCGCTCCAGCCTGGAAAAGGGCCGCTCTCACCCTGACCGCATGCTCAAGGGGGCAAAATGTGACCAGCTTGCGCAGTAGTCCACTCACCGGCTTAAGCACGCGCATGTTATTCAGGCCCAGTCGCCTGCCAAGCTCGTGGTTCACGCCATGGCGGATATTGTCCAGGTTGGTGTGGACCGCCACGATGGCTATCCCGCGCCGGATGGCCTCCATCACCACCTCCTCGGTGGCACTGGCTCCCGTGATGCGCTTCAAGCCCTTGAACAAGAGTGGGTGGTGCGACAGGATCAGGTCACACTCTTTATGGATGGCTTCCTGCAGGACGGCAGGACTCACATCGAGGGTGATGAGTCCCCGTTTCACGTCCTGTTCGGGAGATCCTATCTGAATGCCGGAATTATCGTAGCTTTCCTGCAGTGAAAAGGGTGCTTCGCTCTCAAGCGCTTCAAGAATCGTTCGTAATTGCATATCCTGGTGGTTTGGGGTTTTTGCAGGAGAAATATACGAACGATTTTGCTACGTACGATATATTTTTTTACCTTTGGCCGATGAGCTTGTGGCGTATCTTTCTCTTACCCTTTGCTTTACTGTATGGCCTCGGGGTGTGGTTCCGCCATCTTTTCTTCGATTGGGGGATCCTGCCTTCGGAGTCTTTTTCTGTCCCTGTGATCAGTGTGGGAAACCTGAGTACGGGCGGATCCGGCAAGACACCCCACGTGGAGTATTTGGTGCGACTGCTAAAGCCCCATTTCCGCATCGCAGTGCTGAGCAGGGGTTACAAGCGCAGGACATCCGGCTACCGCCTGGCGGATGCCCATTGCGGACCGGCCGAAATAGGCGATGAGGCCCTGCAGGTTCACAAAAAATTCCCGGATATACTGGTGGCTGTTCACGAAAGTCGCCGCAGGGGCATCAGGCGCCTCCTGAATGATCACCCGGAAACCCAGGTGATCATCCTGGACGATGCCTTTCAGCACAGGTACGTCAGGCCGGGATTAAATCTCTTGTTGACAGAGTACTACAATCCCTTTTTCCGTAACTTCCTGTTTCCCGTGGGCAACCTGCGCGAGTCGAAACAGCGGGCAAGGAGGGCGGACGCCCTGCTGGTCACCAAAGCACCTGCCGTGTTTTCGCCACTGGACCGCCGTTTTTTCCTCAAACAGCTGCAAGCCTATAAACTGAAGAAGGTGTTTTTTTCCAGTCTCTCCTATGGTGAATGGAAGGCGCTGGCTCCCGGCACACCCGCCTGCAAGCCGCCAGATATCAAAACCATTTTCCTGCTGTCGGGCATTGCGCGTACGGAGGCCCTTGAAGAGCACCTGAAAACACAGTGCCAGGAACTCTTTATACATAAGTACCGAGACCACCACCAGTTCACAACCAGCAACCTGCATAAGCTGCGCAAACACTTTCAGCGAACCATCAGCCATTCCAAGGTGGTGGTAACCACCGAAAAGGATGCCATGCGGCTTTTGGATGCTGACAAGCAGAAGATCCTGGAGGGGATGCCTGTATACTATGTTCCCGTGGAGGTCTTTTTCCAGGGCCCGGACAAAGAAGGTTTTGACCAGATGGTATTCAAGCTGGCCGGGCACCAGGTCCCGCCCGCATTTCCGGGGACCTAGAAAGGAAGGTCGTCCTCCTCGGGCGGGGCGCCGGGGGCCGGGGTGTCTGCCGGTGGCTGACCCGGATCCTGCTTCTGTCCCCCTTCATGTTCGGGCTTCCCGCCAACAAAATTCACCACATCGCCCACAATCTCCGTGGTGTAACGCTGGTTGCCGTCCTTGTCCTGCCACTGGCGCGTTCGCAAACGGCCCTCCACGTAAACCATGCGACCCTTGGCCAGGAATTTTTCTGCCAATTCCGCTTTGTTCCGCCATAATACAACCGTGTGCCATTCGGTTTTTTCCATGGTTTCGCCATCACGCCCCTTAAAATACTCATTGGTGGCGATCCGCAGCCTGGCCATCTTTACGCCGCTCTCCATGGTCATGATCTCCGGATCCATGCCCAGGTTACCCAGCAAAATCACTTTGTTTACTCCTGCCATAACTATTCTTTTTATGTTTAATATTTGTTATCATTGGCTAAATTAATTCTTTTTTTCGTTTTCTCCAAATTTTTTGCCAATTTATTTCTCTCCGGGTTTCGAAGATAGGAAAAATGGGGGAAGCGGGCGGCAGGCAACCGGTCAGGACCACAGCCTGCTGATAAAGCGTTCCAGCAGCCTGGACTTGGGCAGTTCATGGAAGTCCTCCCGGCTGGTCTGCTGGTAGCGTTGATGCAGTGCTCTCCGGGCCTGGCCAGACACCCGGACCGGGTAAAAGCGGGCGTGGATGCGCCGGTGCGTCAGCAGATGCTTCAAATCCACAGGTTGCTGCTCCTGCCGCCAACCCTCCAGTCCGAACACAAAGCGCCAGTCAGCATGGGTAAAGACCGTTTCATCGCTGATCTTCACGGACGATTCCATGAGGGGCAGGTCAAACATGTGCTGCCAAATCCCCTTTTTGTCCCGCTCTTGCACAAAAAACTGCTTAGCCCCGGGAGGTTCTTCCCAATAAAAAAGGAAATAATAAAAGTACCGGTCCACCGGCTGCTTTTTTCCCTTTCGCCTGGGATAGTCGTGTACCCGGTCCCGGGCGAAGGCCTCACACATTGGCTGGATCATGCATTGGACACAAAGGGGGTGGACAGGCCTGCAAACAAGGGATCCGAAATCCATCATGGCCTGGTTAAACGCCCCGGCCCTGCCACGTGGTAACAGGTTTGTTGCCAACTCCTCAAAGTGGCGCTTTCCTGCAGCCGAATCAATGCTGTGCTCAATGGCAAAGACCCGTGCAAGCACCCTGTATACATTTCCATCCAGGGCGGGCAGGTCTTCGTTGAAGGCCATGGAAGCGATGGCTGCGGCCGTGTAGGACCCCACCCCTTTCAGCCTGAGCCATTCCTTACTGCTCCCTGGCAGCCGGCCGCCCCGCTCACTGACAACCTGCTGAGCCGACTTGTGCAGGTTCCTGGCGCGGGAGTAATAACCGAGGCCCTGCCACTGCCGCAGCACCTGCTCCTGGCTTGCAGCCGCCAGGGCTTCCACCGTCGGGAAAGCCTCCAGGAAACGCTCAAAGTAGTCAAGACCCTGCTCCATGCGGGTCTGCTGAAGGATCACCTCCGACAGCCATATCTCATAAGGATGGCCAGACTTACGCCAGGGGAGTTCACGCCCGTTCTTTTCATACCATTCCAGTAAGACTGCGGCAAAATCCATGCAGGCATAATTAGGCGGGGACAATGGTTCTTTCAGTCCCTCACCACAATGATACGCAAATTTTAGCGGTTATGTGCCACATGCTTGCTCCCATTATCTTCGGCCCCGTGTGTAAGTCACAGCAAACCAATGAGCAAGCCCGTATGGCTCCATATAAACGGGCAAAAAAAAACACAAGTGCCTTGTTTTCAGCAACATAGGCGCCATGCAAAGACCAAACCGGGACAGACTTCACAGTCCACACCCCTGTAATTGATTGAGGTAAAAATAATTAATTTGTTTTTTAATGTTTGGAAAAAGTTTATCTTTGCATCCCTGTTTAGACAAAAAAACCTTATAAACACCTTATAACCAAAAAGAAAAGTATTATGACCAAAGCAGAAATTGTAACCGAGATCGCCACCAAGACAGGCATTGAGAAGGTAGCAGTACAGGCCACTGTGGAGGCCTTTATGGAGACTGTGAAAAACGCTTTAGTGAAGGGGGAAAACGTATACCTGAGAGGTTTTGGCAGCTTCATCATTAAGGAAAGGGCTGAAAAGACCGGCAGGAACATTTCCAAGAATACCACCATCATCATTCCTGCACACTGCATCCCGGCTTTCAAACCAGCCAAGGAGTTTGTAAATGAAGTGAAGGCTTCCGTTAAACCCTAATTCGGTCTGTCCGGACGGTTCGAGCCTGAACAGTTGTTAACATTAGTATTTTACCCATGCCAAGCGGAAAAAAGAGAAAGAGACATAAGATGGCCACCCACAAGCGCAAAAAGCGCCTGAGGAAGAACAGGCACAAGAAGAAGTAGTGCGCTGTGAGATGTGGTGAGGCCCGCATTCTATCAAGACAAAATTACATAATGCCCCCCCGGTGTTATGTAATTTTGTTTTCACAAGCCGGCATCCACCGGCTGTTTAGCCCTCCTCCCCAATCATTTTTATGATGGAGCAGACAACCTTAAAGTATCTCAATTGTGAACAAAGAACTGATCATTGACTCCGGCACAACGGAGGTTGTGATGGCTTTGCTCGAGGACAAGCGGCTCGTGGAGCTGCACCGCGAGAGAAAGAACAACAACTACTCCGTTGGCGACATCTATCTCGGGAAGATCAAGAAGATCATTTCGGGTCTGAATGCCGCCTTTGTGGACGTGGGATACGAGAAGGATGCTTTTTTACACTATCTTGACCTGGGCGCCCAGGTCAACAGCCTGAACAAATACACCAAGCTGGCCATGGCAGGCAAAACAAAGGTCCTGGCCATGGAAAAGTTTATCCTGGAAAAAGAGATTGAGAAAACAGGTAAGATTACCGAGGTGCTCAGCTCCAGCCAGCCTGTCCTTGTTCAGGTCGCTAAAGAACCCATTTCAACCAAGGGGCCCCGTATCACCAGTGAGATCTCTCTTGCCGGCAGGTACCTTGTCCTGGTCCCCTTCTCCGACCGCATCTCAGTGTCGCAGAAAATCCAGGACTCAGAAGAGAAGAGTCGCCTGAAGCGACTGGTTCAAAGCATTAAACCCAATAATTTCGGTGTGATCATCCGCACCATTGCAGAAGGCAAGATGGTCGCTGACCTGGATGCCGACCTGAACAACCTGGTAGCCAGGTGGTACAGCATCGCTGAAAAGCTCTCCAGTGCCAAGCCCCCGCGCATCATCATGGGTGAAATCAACCGGTCTTCGGCCATGTTGCGCGACCTGCTCAACGAGTCGTTCAACAACATCCACGTGAACGACCCCATGGTTTACGAGGAGCTCAGGGATTATATCAAGACCATCGCTCCCGACAAGCTTGACATCCTGAAGCTGCATAAGGGCAAAGCGCCCATTTTTGACCATTTTGGCATTGAAAAGCAAATCAAGGGATCGTTTGGCAAGGTGGTGTCCATCAAAAGCGGTGCATACCTGGTCATAGAGCATACCGAGGCCCTGCACGTGATCGATGTGAACAGCGGTCAGCGTATGAGCAGCGAAAACAGTCAGGAGGCCAATGCCCTGGATGTCAACCTGGAAGCAGCGTCGGAAATTGCGCGTCAGCTGCGCCTGCGCGACATGGGTGGCATCATCGTGGTCGATTTCATCGATATGGTCCAGGCTGTCAACCGCAGGAAGCTGTACGAGCGGATGAAAGAGGAGATGAAAAAGGACAGGGCAAAGCACAATGTGCTGCCCCCGAGCAAATTCGGCCTCGTTCAGATCACCCGGCAAAGGGTCAGGACGGAAACAAGTGTTGAAACCCTGGAAAAATGTCCGTCATGCGGCGGATCAGGCAAAATCAAACCCAGCATCATACTGACCGATGAGATAGAAAGCAACCTGCGCTATCTTGTGCGCGAGCAGATGGAGCCTTCTCTTACCCTCAGGGTGCATCCATTCATACATGCCTACCTGACCAAAGGGCTGATGTCAACACAGGTGAAATGGTTTCTTAAGTACAAGAAGTGGATCAAAGTGTATCCTTCTACGTCATACCACTTCCTGGAATACAGGTTCTTTAACAAACTCGACGACGAAATAAAACTATAAGCGGCGCGAGTGCGTTAACAGGAACACAGACATGAAAACAGAGGCACTGTTGCAAAAGCTCAGGGCCTTTTGCGCCTATCGTGAGCGATGCACCAAAGAGGTGCGTGAAAAGCTCAGGAGACTGGGCGCGGAAGAAGACCAGCAAGCCACCATTTTACAGGCGCTCAGCCGGGATGGATTCCTGGACGACCAGCGTTTTGCCCGGCTATTTGTCCGAAGCAAGTTTGAGCATAACGGCTGGGGAAAAGTCAGGATCCGGGCAGCCCTCGGGGAGCGCCAGGTTGACAGTCGGCAGGTGGATGCCGCCCTGGATGAAATCAGCGAAGAGGATTACCTGGCATCCATCCATAAGCTCACGGCAAAAAAGGCGGAGGAGCTGCTGGCAGGCAGGAAGACAGGCGTCAGGATAAAAGTGGCTGCCTACCTGGGACAAAAAGGGTTTGAGTCGCCATTGGTGTGGCAGGCCATAGAGGATTATGCAAACAAAAAGACTTTGCCATGATACAGAATGAACAGATCAGGGACCTGGGAAAGAGGCTTGATGCCTTAAGGAGGTTTCTTTGACATCGACAAAAAGAAAGCAGACATAGAAGAGATGCAAAAGGCCTCCGGGGCGCCCGGTTTCTGGGATAACCCCAAAGAGGCCGAAAAGCAGCTCAGGCATATCAGCAGCCTGAAACAATGGGTCGACACCTATGAGGACGCCAGGCAGAAGCTGGATGACCTCAGGGTGCTTTACGATTTCCTTAAAGAGGGGGAAGGCACGGTGGAAGAACTGGTGGCCCACTACAAAAAAACCCTCAAAAGCACCGAAAAGCTGGAGTTGCGCAAGATGCTGAACAAGGAGGAGGACCACCTGGATGCCATCGTCACCATCAATGCCGGGGCAGGTGGCACCGAGAGCCAGGACTGGGCCGAAATGCTCATGCGCATGTATTTGCGCTGGGGTGAACGCAACAACTACAAAACCAAGCTGTTGGACAAACAAGACGGGGATGGGGCCGGAATCAAAAGTGCCTCCATCGAGTTTGAAGGGGACAACGCCTACGGCTACCTGCAGGGTGAAAATGGGGTGCACCGGCTGGTTCGCCTCTCTCCATTCGACGCCAACCACAAGCGGCATACCTCATTTGCCTCAGTATACGCCTACCCCATCGTCGACGAAAGCATTGATATCGACATCAACCCGGCCGACCTGAGCTGGGACACTTTCCGGTCAAGCGGTCCCGGGGGACAAAACGTCAACAAAGTGGAAAGCGCCGTTAGGGTCCGGCACGAACCCTCCGGCATCGTGGTGGAGTGCCAGGAAACCCGCTCTCAAAACCAGAACAGGGAAAAAGCCCTCACGATGCTGCGCTCACAACTCTATGAAATCGAGCTGCGGAAGAAAAGAGAGAAAATCGATGCCATGGAAAGCACCAAGAAGAAAATCGAATGGGGGTCGCAGATCAGGAGCTATGTGTTCCACCCTTATAAGATGGTAAAGGACCTCCGGACAGGCGTAGAAACCTCCAATGTGCAACAGGTGATGGATGGCGACATCGATGACTTTATCAAGGCTTACCTGATTGAATTTGCCTAGCCAACA
>SKNE01000261.1 GCA_007120675.1 Bacteroidales bacterium | reverse complement strand
TGGATGAAAACAGGTGTAATGATCAAACCTTTTTCATATATAGATGTTTAATTTATAAAACAAAAAAGATGAACAATCACTTCATCTCGGTCTTTAAATGGGGAGTGCGGTGTTTTTCCTTTATCTTTGAAAAAAAATAATTTGTCTCAGGCAATGCGTATTACACGACGGGAACGTTTCAGTGCGGCTCATCGCCTTTTCAGGTCCGACTGGGATGATGAAAAGAACCTGGAGGTGTTTGGCAAGTGCTCCAATCCCCGCTGGCACGGACACAACTATGTGTTGTATGTGACCGTTGAGGGTTCGGTGAATGTGGACACGGGCTTTGTCATGAACCTGAAAAGTCTCAGCCACATCATCAAGGAACGTGTCATTGAGAAGCTGGACCACAAGAACATTAACCTGGAGGTGGATTTTATGAAAGACCGCCTGGCGTCCACCGAAAACCTGGCCATCGGTATCTGGGAGGAGATAGAAGGACCCATTGCAGAACAGGGCGTGCGCTTGCATTGCGTAAGGCTCATCGAGACAGAAAACAATTTTGTGGAGTATTTTGGTCCCCAAAGGGATGCGGATCTGTGAGTCCCCACCCTGCCCGGCCAATGACGGGATCCGGTTAACAGGGGACGCTCACCACCAAATGGCTTTAACCAATCAATCATTATTATGGCTTCTGAAATCAGCAAAGGCATGGTCATTGAAAACAAGATGGATGACTATGAGAAAATTGACCAGTACAATATGGGTAAGATACAGGACCTGGCATCCCATTACCGGGAGGTGCTGACCCTGGTGGGAGAGGATCCCGAGCGTGAGGGCCTGATGAAGACCCCGGAGAGGGTGGCCAAGGCCATGCAGTTTTTGACGCACGGCTACGACCTGGATCCGGCTGCGATACTTCGTTCGGCCATGTTCAAGGAGGATTACCGGCAGATGGTCCTGGTGAAGGATATCGAGATCTATTCGATGTGTGAGCACCATATGCTCCCTTTCGTGGGGAAAGCCCACGTGGCCTACATCCCAAGAAATCATATCGTGGGTCTGAGCAAGGTGCCGCGTGTGGTGGATGCCTTTGCCAGGCGCTTACAGGTCCAGGAGCGACTCACGACACAGATCAAGGATTGCATTCAGAACACCCTGAATCCACTGGGGGTGGCCGTTGTCATAGAGGCCCACCACTACTGCATGATGATGCGCGGCATCCAAAAACAGAACTCCGTGACCACCACCAGCGACTTCACCGGGGCCTTCCTCACTGAAAAGACCCGGGCCGAATTCATCCACCTGATCGGCTCGAACCTTCACTGATCGGTTCTGACCTACACTAATCGGCCTGGTCCGTCACAGACCGGCTCGAACCTTCGCTAATCCACTTGATGCGTCACCGATCAGCGCCAACCTACACTGATCGGCCCGAACCCACATTGATCCGCTCGGACCTTCACTGATCCGCTCGGACCTTCACTGATCGGCCCGAATCTTCGCTGATCGGTGCACATCGCATAAATCCTTACCTTTGCCCTTTATCCGGTATTTTTGTGTTTAACTGAATTCTTTTCGCATGAAGAAAGCCTATGTTTTCCCCGGACAGGGGGCGCAATTTGTGGGTATGGGCCGTGAGCTGTATGATCATTCAGAGGCGGCCAGGGAACTGTTTGAGCAGGCCAATGAGATCCTGGGGTTTCGCATCACCGACCTGATGTTTTCAGGCACCGATGAGGATTTGCGGCAGACCAGGGTGACCCAGCCTGCCATTTTTCTCCACTCCGTGATCCTTGCACGCACCCTGGGTGAGGATTTCCGTCCGGACATGGTGGCCGGCCATTCGCTGGGAGAGTTTTCTGCCCTGGTGGCAGCGGGCGCCCTCACATTTGAGGACGGCCTGGTCCTGGTGTCGAAACGTGCCCTGGCCATGCAGAAAGCCTGCGAAAAAGAGCCATCCACCATGGCTGCCATCATCGGATTGGAGGACGATGTGGTGGAAGCCATCCTGGGGGGCATTTATGAAGTGGTGGTGCCCGCCAACTATAATGGTCCGGGACAGCTGGTGATATCGGGCAGCGAACAGGGCATTGATATTGCCTGTGAGAAACTGAAGGAGGCAGGTGCCAAGCGTGTCTTGCCGCTGAAGGTGGGTGGGGCCTTCCATTCACCCCTGATGGAACCTGCACGTGTGGAGCTGGCCCAGGCGATCAACGAAGCGGCGCTCAACACCCCGCTCTGTCCCGTTTACCAGAATGTGGATGCACAAGCCTCCACCGACCCTAAGGAGATACGCCAAAAACTGGTGGCCCAGCTCACCTCGCCGGTGAGGTGGACACAGATCATGCAAGCAATGATCCGTGACGGCGCCGGTGTGTTTGTGGAAGTAGGTCCGGGGAAGGTGCTGCAGGGACTGGTAAAGAAGGTGGACCGCAGCGTGGAGGCCATTAGCGCCTGACCTGCGCTTCCCCCTCATTGAGGCCATGCTTATTACCTATATACTCTTTGTTGCCGGCTTCGTCTTGCTGGTGTACGGTGCCAACTGGCTGGTGGACGGTGCGGCCTCCATGGCCAGCCGTTACCGCATCTCCCACCTGGTGATCGGCATGACCATCGTGGCCCTGGGCACCTCGGCACCGGAGCTGGTGGTGAACCTCGTCGCCAGCTTTACCGGTAACGCGGATGTTGCCCTTGGCAATGTGCTGGGAAGCAATGTGTCCAACGTCTTCCTGATCCTTGGAGTGTCCGCTTTGATATTTCCGCTGACAGTGGGCAGGAACACCTTGTGGAAGGAGCTGCCCTTCGCCATCCTGGGAGCACTGGTGCTTGGTGTGTTGGTCAATGACGTGTTGATTGACGGCATCAGCCGCTCCATGCTCTACCGCAGCGACGGCATCGTCCTGGTCCTTTTCTTCCTGCTGTTCATGGTGTATGCTTTTGGCGTGGCGCGCAGCGGTGATGACGAACCGTCAATGCCCATCCGGGAGCTGAAACCCTGGCTCTCCCTGTTTATGATCATTGTTGGCATGCTGGCCCTGGTGCTGGGGGGACGCTGGATCGTGCAGGGTGCGGTGGAGATCGCTTCTCGCCTGGGGATGAGTGAGGCGCTCATCAGCCTCACCATCGTGGCCTTTGGAACCTCCCTGCCGGAGCTGGCCACCTGTGTGGCCGCCGCCATGAAAAGAAATGCCGGCATAGTGATCGGCAATGTGCTTGGCTCAAATATCTTCAATGTATTTTTTGTGCTGGGTACCAGCGCCGTCATCAAGCCCCTTCCCTTTAACAAGGCCCTGAACTTTGATGTGCTGGTTGGACTGGGAGCGGTGATCCTGCTTTGGATCATGCTGGTCATCACAGGCGAACGGACCCTCAGGCGCTGGCAGGGGGGGGTGTTTCTCTTATTCTACATGGCCTATATCGGCTTCCTGGTGGCCAGGGGTTAACGAAGGGCCTACCGCTCTTCATACTGCTGACGGTAATAGCTGAGGTAATCGCCCGAGGTGGTCTGACGCAGCCACTCGGTATTGGCCAGGTACCAGTCGATGGTTTTGTCAAGCCCTTCCTCGAAGGTGACAGAGGGTTCCCAGCCCAGGTCGCGCGACACCTTGCCGGCATCGATGGCATAACGCAGGTCGTGACCGGCCCGGTCCTTTACGTAAGTGATCAGTCCTTCTGACGTACCCGCTTCCCTGCCCAGCTTCTTGTCCATGATGCCGCACATGAGCCGGATCAGGTCGATGTTCTTCCACTCATTGTGTCCGCCAATATTGTAGGTTTCGCCCAGCTTACCCCTGCGCACGATCTGATCGATGGCCACGGCATGATCCAGCACGTAGAGCCAGTCGCGGACATTCTCCCCCTTTCCGTATACCGGCAGGGGCTTCTTTTCAATGATGTTATGGATAAACAGGGGGATGAGCTTTTCAGGAAACTGGTTCGGTCCGTAATTGTTGGAGCAATTTGACAGGATCACCGGCAGTCCGTAGGTATGATAATAGGCCCGCACAAAATGATCGCTTGAGGCCTTGGAGGCTGAATAGGGACTGCGCGGATCGTAAGGCGTTTCTTCGGTGAAGAGACCCACGTCGCCCAGCGAGCCATACACCTCATCGGTGCTGATGTGGTAAAACCGTTTCCCCTCAAAAGCATCTTTCCAGTTGTGCCTTGCCGCATTCAGCAGGTTTACGGTACCCAGTACGTTGGTGTGCACAAACTCCATGGGGTTGGCGATGGACCTGTCCACGTGGGATTCAGCCGCCAGGTGGATCACCGTGTCGAAGGCGTGCTCACTGAACAGGGAAAAAACCTGGTCGGCGTCCGTGACGTCGCCCTTTACAAAGAGGTAGTTCTCCTTCTGCTCGATGTCAGCCAGGTTCAAAAGATTTCCCGCATAGGTGAGCTTGTCGAAGTTTAGGATGAGGCAGTCGGGATACTTGTTGACAAAGAGCCTGACTACGTGAGAGCCGATGAATCCGGCACCGCCGGTGATCAATACATTTTTCATGGGTTAATGCTTCTTGTGGTGAATGGTTTGATGATGTGGATGACAGGGGTGTTCCCGGTAAAAAATGGCTGCAACGCCAGGGCTTAGTCCAGGATCCCTGCTGCCAGGTTTTTTTCCCATTTCCAGGCTGATGCCATCATTTCGTCCAGCCCTTTTTCCGCTTTCCATCCCAGCTTCAGGTTGGCCAGGGTGGTGTCGGCATACACCTTCTCCACGTCGCCCGGCCGGCGGTCATAGAATGCCCAGTTAAGTTTCACCCCGCTCACTTTTTCAAAGGCCTGGATGGCTTCCAGCACGCTGTATCCCTCGCCGGTACCCAGGTTAAAGTATTCGTGGGGTTTTTCGTTTTCACCCTTCATCAGCCTTTCCAGTGCGATCAGGTGGGCCTGGGCCAGGTCGCTCACGTGAATGTAGTCGCGGATGCAGGTACCATCGGGTGTATTGTAGTCCTTGCCCCAGACCCTGAGCTCCTTTCTCTTGCCGATGGCGGTCTGGGTGATGTAGGGGATCAAATTGTTGGGCACCCCGAGGGGCAGCTCGCCAATGAGGCCGCTTTCATGTGCCCCGATGGGATTGAAGTACCGGAGGGAGATGGCCCTCAGCTTGCTTTGCTGTGAGCTGTCGTGGATGATCTCTTCAGCGATCTGCTTGGTGTTGCCGTAAGGTGAAACGGCTTGCTGAACCGGGGCATCCTCCGTCACGGGCAGCTGCTCAGGCTGACCGTATACGGTGCAGGAAGAGGAAAACACCAGCCGGTTGATGTCATGTTCCTGCATCGCTTCCAGCAGGTAAAGCAGGCCTGTGATGTTGTTATGGTAATACCTGACCGGCTCAGCCACCGATTCGCCCACCGCTTTCAGGGCAGCGAAGTGGATGATGCCGGCGATATCCCTGTGCCGGGAGAAGAAGTCCATCAACCCCTTTCTGTCACACAAATCGATCCGTTCGAACAAGGGCTTTTGTCCGCTTATGCGGGCGATGAGTCCCAGCATCCGTTCGTCCGAATTGGACAGGTTGTCAATGATCAGCGGCTCATAGCCACTTTTCTGCAGTTCGATCACGGTATGTGAGCCGATATAGCCCGATCCGCCCGTTACCAATACTTTTTTTGTCATGATCAGATTGTTTGTTTCCGGCTTCATTGATCAGGCAAGCCGGATTTGTCCTGTGCAAAATAGTGGGGCGCCATTACAGGCTCCAATAGGTCAGCTTGCTGATCTGGCTCCTGTATATCCCTTTTATGTCGATCAGGATGCCCCCTTCCTTGTCCTTGAGCATCCCGGCAAAATCCGCTTCCTTCAGCTGCAGGTAGGCATCGTGGTTGACGGCCACCACCACGGCATCGTAAGCCGGCCTGGGCTTTTCCAGCAGGCGGAAGCCGTATTCCTCTTCCACCTCCTTGCTGTCGGCATGGGGGTCCACCACATCCACCGTTACGCCGTAGGATTTGAGCTCTGAGATCAGGTCATTGACCCTTGAGTTCCGGATGTCGCTCACATTTTCCTTGAAGGTGATGCCCATCACCAGGACCCTTGACCTGAGGACGTTCTTTCCTGCTGCGATCAACTTCTTTACCAGTTGCTTGGCGGCATAGAACCCCATGGAATCGTTCACGAACCGGCCAGAATTGATCACCTGCGGATGGTAGCGGTACTCCTTTGCTTTATACACGAGGTAATAAGGGTCTACGCCAATGCAATGCCCACCCACCAGTCCGGGGTAAAACTTCAGGAAGTTCCATTTGGTCCCTGCGGCCTTGAGCACATCATAGGTGTTGATGTCCATCCTGTTAAAGATGATGCTCAGCTCATTCATCAGGGCAATGTTCACATCGCGCTGGGTGTTTTCGATGATCTTGGCTGCCTCCGCCACCTTGATGGAAGGGGCACGGTGTACCCCGGCAGTGACCACCAGCTCATATACGCGGGCGATGTTGTCCAGGGCCTCATCGTCGTTGCCCGATACCACTTTGGTGATGGTGGTGAGGGTGTTCACCTTATCGCCGGGATTGATCCGTTCCGGGGAAAAACCCACCTTGAAATCCCTGCCGGCCTGCAGTCCCGATTCCTCTTCCAGCAAGGGGACGCAGTCCTCTTCCGTACAGCCGGGGTATACGGTCGACTCAAAAACAACGTAGTCGCCTTTCTTGAGTGCCTTGCCTACGCTCCGGCTGGCTGAGAGCAGCGGCCCGAGGTCGGGCAGGTTGTGCTGGTCTATGGGTGTGGGTACCCCGACAATGTGGAAGTTGGCCTCTTTCAGGTCTTCCGGGTTAGCGCTAAAGCGGATGTCACAGTCCTGGAAAGCACTTGGGTCAAGCTCCCTGCTGGGATCTTCATGCCGCTGCATCATCTGGATGCGGTCCTCCCGGATGTCAAAACCAATCACCCGCGTTTTTTTGGCAAATTCCAGTGCAATGGGCAGGCCCACGTAGCCGAGTCCAACCACAGACAGCACAGCCTCTTTGTTCATTAGTTTTTCATACATCTCTTTCATAGTGTATCGTTATCATCATTTATCACAACTTACTCACCCGGCCGCTTTTCAGGATGTATTGCTCCTTGCTTTCCGGACAGGTTGCTTTACCTTGCTCATTAAAATGAAGCCGGTGTCCGTATTCACTCATCCACCCGATGTGCTTGGCCGGATTACCCACCACCAGTTCATAGGGCAAGACATCGCGTATCACCACGGCTCCTGCGCCGATGAATGCAAAGCGCCCGATCTCCGTGCCGCACACGACGGTGGCATTGGCACCTATGGTGGCCCCGCGGCGCACCAGGGTATCCACATACTGGTCACGGCGTACCACTGCGCTGCGCGGGTTAACAATATTGGTGAACACCATGGATGGCCCAAGGAAGACATCATCTTCGCAGGTAACCCCCGTGTAGATGGACACGTTGTTCTGAACCTTGACGTTGTTGCCGATCGTCACCCCCGGCGATACCACCACGTTTTGTCCGAAGCTGCAGTTCTCACCTATCCGGCAGTCGGGCATGATGTGCGAGAAGTGCCATATCCGGGTCCCTTTCCCGATCTGGCAGCCCGGATCAAGCACGGCGGTCTCGTGGGCAAAGAAATCACTGTACTGCTTTTTTTCTTTCATCTTCTTTCAGCTTTTTGACACTCCCCCCTACTACCAGGCGCGTTTGATCAGGATGGCAGGGAAAGCCCCCTGCCGGGTCACTCATTGATCAAAAAAGGAGAGCACCCTGGCGGTGATGTGGGCCAGCTGCTCTTCGTCCAGCTCCGTGTGCATGGGCAGGGAAATGACTTGCTCACTGAGTTGTTCGGTGACGGGAAAGTCGCCCTGCCCGTATCTTGGGTCGCGGTAGGCTTTTTGCATGTGCATGGGTACGGGGTAATAGACCATGGCGGGGACGCCGTGGTCCATCAGGTACTTTTGCAATTCAAAACGTTCAATACCAGTGGTTTTTAGTGTGTATTGGTGGAATACGTGGGTGGAGTAGGGGCTTCTCACGGGGATGCCCAGGCTGGGGTGTCCGCCGAAGGCTTCGTCATAATAAGCGGCTGCCTGTCGCCTGGCGCGGGCATAGTCATCCAGCCGCCTGAGCTTGATGCGCAGGATGGCCGCCTGTATGCTGTCGAGGCGCGAGTTGACACCCACGGAGTCGTGGTAATAGCGCACTTCCATCCCGTGGTTCACAATGACACGCAGACGCTGGGCCAGCTGATCATCGTCAGTGAAAACCGCGCCGCCGTCGCCATAGCAACCAAGGTTCTTAGACGGAAAGAAACTGGTACAGCCAATGTGGCCCAGCGTTCCGGTCTTCTTTCTCCTTCCGTCAGAATAGAGGTATTCTGCCCCGATGGCCTGGGCATTGTCTTCTATGACATAAAGATCATGTTCCTCTGCCAGCTGGAGGATCGGCTCCATATGGACACTTTGTCCGAACAGGTGAACAGGTACTATGGCCCTGGTCTTTGTGGTGATGGCTTTTCGAACGGCCTCCGGATCCATGTTAAAGGTGCCGGGGTCCACATCCACCAAAACGGGACGGAGACCCAAAAGGGCGATCACCTCCACCGTGGCCACAAAGGTGAAGGAGGTGGTGATCACCTCATCACCAGGCTTGAGATCCAGGGCCATCATGCTCACCTGCAGGGCATCCGTACCATTGGCACAGGGGATGACGTGTTTCGCACCAAGATACTCCTCCAGGTCCTTCTGAAAGGCTTTTACTTCCGGACCATTAATAAACTGGGTTGAACGGATCACGTCCAGCACGGCGGCATCTACCTCTTCACGAATCTTTTCGTACTGACGTTTGAGGTCAACCATTTGAATCTTTTCCATAGACAAGGATCGTTGTTGTTTGAATGACAGTTCGCCGGCCAAAGGGGGTGCGAATGCTTCCTGCTTTATCCGTCCCACCACATCCATGCGACATATGCCGGCATATAATAGACAGATATGGCAAACAATGCCTGCAAAGATAAACATATTCTGCAGCCATTCTCCCGCAGACTCACTATCTTTGCCGAAGTGATGCACTCCGCCCGGCCATTTTTAAGGGATGGTCTGCGGGATTGAGCCGGATTTATGCGAATGATCTACCATATGGCCGTTTACCTGTACCTGGGGATGATCCGTTTGTCTTCCCCTTTTTCAGCCAAGGCAAGGCAGTGGCTGGCAGGGAGAAAAGGATGGAGAAAAGCCATGGAAGGCGCTGCAAGGCAGGGGCCTGCGGGGGGTGAAGCATTGCAGACCATATGGTTCCACTGCGCCTCCCTGGGTGAATTTGAGCAGGGCAGGCCGGTCATTGAAGATTTCCGCAAACAACACCCCGGCTGGCGCATATTGCTGACCTTCTTTTCGCCCAGCGGCTACAGGCACAGGAAGGATTTCCCCCACGCCGATCATGTCTTTTACCTGCCTGCCGACACCCCGTCCAACGTCCGTTTCTTCCTGGATACCTGGCAACCGCAGGCGGCCGTATTCGTGAAATACGAATACTGGTACAACTACCTGGACGTTTTGAGCAGGCGGGGCATTCCACACATTGTTATTTCGGCCATCTTCCGGCCGGGACAATATTTCTTTCGCCCTTGGGGAGGGTGGCCGCGAAGACAGCTTGCCAGGGTGACCCGTTTTTTTGTCCAGGACAAGGAATCGGCCCGGCTGCTGGCGGGGTTGGGGATCAGGCAGCAGGTGATCAGCGGTGATACCCGCTTTGACCGTGTCCATGAGTTGGCCCGGAATCAGCGGGACTTACCGGACATCGGGAGTTTTGCCGGCGATAAGCCGGTGCTTGTGGCCGGGTCGACCTGGCCCAAAGATGATGGTTTGCTGGCCGGACTGCTGGATGGAGGGAAGGTGGAAAAGCTGATCGTTGCGCCCCACGAAACAGGCCCGATTCGCCTGGACGGCATGAAGGCCATCTATGGTGATGCGGTGACCTTGTCGGATTACCTAGCCGGCGAGGGCCGGAATGCCCGCGTGCTGCTGATTGACCGCATCGGGATCCTTTCCAGGCTTTACCCTTACGGAAAGATCGCTTTTATTGGCGGCGGATTTGGCCAGGGCATTCATAATATCCTGGAGGCGGCCACTTATGGCGTACCGGTAATGTTTGGCCCAAGGCACGAGAAGTTTGCAGAGGCGCGGGACCTGCTAAAGCTGGGAGGCGCCTTTTGCGTTTCAGACAGGGACAGCCTGGCGGAGCTCTCGTCAGCTTTGCTTTCGGATGAGAACAAGTGGCGGCTGGCATCAGGTGCCTGCCGCCAATATGTGGAAAAGCAGCGCGGAGCCACGGGGCGCATCATGGA
>SKNE01000018.1 GCA_007120675.1 Bacteroidales bacterium | reverse complement strand
CCGGTGCTGGACAGACCCGGCGGCTCCGTAATGACAGACCCGGTGGCTCCATGATGACAGACCCGGCGTCCCCGTAGTGACAGACCCGGCGACCCGGCGCTAAAAGGTCATGAGCCAGAGATCATAATAGGCGTCAAAGATATCGTCAGCAAGCTTCGCCAGGTCATCTTGTCCGTACTCCTCAGTGACCCTGGCGATCCGTTGCATCATGGCGAGGCTCTCCTGCTTTTTCCCCCCTATTCGAGCGGCTGCGGCCCCTTTAAAACGGAAGTAATAATGGAGGTTTTGTTCGTGGATATCCAGGAGCCGCATGGCGATTTCATTGCCTTTGTCGAAGGCGCCTGCGGCATAATAGTGTTCGGCCATCAGAAAGTTAAAGTAATTGTACGGCACATTGTATTCGGGCATTAGTTCCAGGGCCCTGTCCAGCACCGCGATGGCCGAATCGGGCTTGTTTTCTTCCAGGAGGGCCGCTGCCAGCCGTTGAAAAATATTGCGGAAGCTAACCGTGAGTCGTCTGTGGTCTTCATCCAGGTAAACTGAAGGGTCGTTCATGTTGCCCCACTGAAACCTGTTCATCAGGTTGTCGTAAAGGATGCGTGTGTTGATGCGGCCCGGCTCGTTGGGGTCGTGGTCGGTACGAATGGGGACCAGGCGATACGCCATCCCCTCCAGCTGGAAATAGGCTTCCAGTCCGAGGTAAGACTCGCTGCCGGTGGTGATGGCAAAGTACACCGGCCGCTCCCAGTTATTGGCAGCCAGGAAGTCCAGCGCCATCACATGGTTCTTGTTCAGGCCCCTGCCGCCGGGCATCTCCCACTCTACGGCATCAACGATCAGGTGTGCGTCTTCAGGAGCCACCGTACCGTTCGCCACCACCAGGGCCGAATCGACGGGGAGGCGGAATTTATTGGTGGGGAAATAGTCTTCCATGCCCCGTTCGGTGGGGATCCTTGTCCCGGAAGCGTCGCTGCCCACAAACTCCATGACTCGCCTGAGGTCCTGAAAGCCTTCCAGGCGGGGTACAAAATACACGTAGTCCCTGGTACCATCCCTGTACTGGTGAGGTTCCAGGCTGAAGGGGACCGGGGCGGCATCATAGGTTTTTCTGCGGAGCATGTTGTCAATGTACCAATCGGTATTCAAAAGGCTCATGTTCACCACCTTGATATCTGTCCGTATCCCTTCCACCTCCTGCGCGTACCACAGCGGGAAGGTGTCATTGTCGCCGTTGGTAAAGATGATGGCATTGGGGGCGCAGGATTCCAGGTAGTTGATAGCCACGTCCCTGGCTCCGTAGCGGCCTGACCTGTCGTGGTCATCCCAGTTTTCCCTTGCCATCAGCACCGGCACCAGCAGTATGCAGGCGGCCGTGGCCACGACTGCGGCCACCTTGCCCTGTCTGCCCTGGATCGGCTCGTCCCTGCCATGGAGTCTCCTGAAGAGCGCTTCGATGAGGGCCAGGGCACCCAGGCCCACCCAGATGGAAAAAGCATAAAAGGACCCAATATAGGAGTAGTCCCGCTCCCGCGGCTGAAAGGGGGTTTGGTTCAGATAGATGATGATGGCCAGTCCGGTCATAAAGAACAGCAGGCCAACAACCAGTGCATCGTTGGGGCGTCTTTTGAGTTGATAAAGGAAGCCAAGAACGCCCAGCAGGAAGGGCAGCATGTAATACCTGTTGTATCCCGGGTTGGTACTCAGGCTCTCCGGCAGTCCCGTCTGGGGTCCCAGCCTGAGCTCGTCAATAAAGGGTATGCCCGTCAGCCAGTTCCCTTCCAGCGGACTTCCATGTCCCTGTATGTCGTTCTGACGGCCACTGAAGTTCCACATCAGGTAACGCACATACATATGTCCCACCTGGTAGCTAAAGAAAAAGCGCAGGTTTTCCAGGAATGTTGGTTTGTTCACCGTACCCGGGCTGCCATCCGGAAGGACTGTCCTTACGGGTCTCCCCCGCACGTTGCCCCAGTCTTCGTATCCGGCGGCATGCTGGCTGCGCCAGCTGTACATTCTTGGAAAGATGGTGGTGAAGTCCGGGTCATAAACCGGTTCCAGCCCCCGCCGGTGGTTGATGATCTCATAACGGCCCGTCTCACGGTTTTTGCCCCACACCGGCGTACCATCCTCCATATCGATAACGGGTGCGTTGTAGTAAGGGCCGTACAACAGCGGCCAAGCCCCGTATTGTTCCCGGCCCAGGTAGGCCTTCATGGCCAGGGCGTCCTTGGGGGCATTCTCATTGATGGGCACGTGGGCGTTGGACCGTATCACCAGCATGAAAAAGGAGGAGTAGCCAATGATGATGAAGGTGAAGGCCAGCAAAATGGTGTTCCAGGTGACCATTTTTCTCTTGTGGGTAAAATAGAGTCCGTAGGTGACGGCCGCTGCAAGCACCACGAAGAATATGGCCGTGCCGCTGTGGAAGGGCAGTCCCGCCACATTGACGAAAAAGCGCTCAAACTGCCAGTCCAGGTTGAGCACACCAGGTATCAGGACAGACTGGATAAAATAAAGCAGCAGTACCGCTATGACCCCGGTGAGCACGATCCCCTTGGTGGAGGCTTTGTATTTCTTGAAATAGTAGACAAAGACAATGGCAGGTATGGCCAGCAGGTTCAGCAGGTGGACGCCGATGGACAGACCGATGATGTAGAATATGAGCACAATCCATTTGTTGGCATCCGGTTCATGCGCCCTGGCCTCCCATTGCAGGATGGCCCAGAAAACGAAGGCAGTCAAAAAAACGGAGGTGACATATACCTCGGCTTCCACGGCGGTGAACCAGAAGGAGTCACTGACGGTGAGGGTGAGTGCGCCCACCATGCCGCTGCCGAATATGGCAAACACCTGGCCTTGTGTCAGTGCCTGCTGTCCGCTGGCAATGATTTTACGGCCCAGAATATTGATGGTCCAGAACAGAAACATGACCGCGAGTCCCCCGGCCACCGCCGACATGGTGTTGATCCAGAAAGCCACCCTGCTCACCTCACCCAAGGCAAAGAGGCTGAAAAAGCGGGCCATCATCTGGTAGAGGGGAGCCCCTGGTGGGTGACCGATCTGCAGTTTATAGGATACGGCAATTCGCTCCCCTGCATCCCAAAAGCTCACTGTGGGCTCGATGGTGATCAGGTAAATGATGGCTGCAAAGGCGAAGAGCCCCCAGCCAATGTATAGGTTCAGCTTTCGATACAGGATATTATCCATTGGAAAAGAACTGTTTGTTATGCAAATGTAGCCGGCATCCCGGGGTGATGCCTCCCCCATTTCGGCATGCGAAATTACGAAAAAAACAGGCATCAGGGGCGCTTTTTAACATCTCTTTTCCTTGTGTTCTTGTCATTCAAAATATTTTTTCTAATTTTGCCCCCCTGTGAGCATTGACCGATGGTGTAATGGTAGCACTACAGTTTTTGGAGCTGTCTGTCTAGGTTCGAATCCTAGTCGGTCAACCACGAAAAAGGCTGTCCCGTAATCACGAGACAGCCTTTTTATTTTTCCCTTCCATCTTTGTTTTGCCCTTCCATCGGTTCAGCCCCATCCAACCAGGGCCAGCCTTCAGCTACCCCCCGGCAGGAGGCTTTACCCGGCTTACCGGCTTACTGATCGATGATGCACCGTACGCTATATCCGTGTGTCTTACTGTATCGAAAACCGCCCACAAAATCCAGGTAGCTGTGCATGCTGCGGCGCCTCCCGTTATTGGCATCGGTGGGGGTGGCGGTCCACCAAAACCCGCCCTGACCCAGGTCGATGAAATAGCCCCCTGTGTGCCGGCGACCACCGGGCAGTGTGGACAGCCCAAACTCGTCCGTGCCATAGAAATGGGGATGATCATCCCAGCGGGGATGCTCGCTTGTGTCACAATCGCCGCCCAGGGGAGAATCCAGCTGCCGGCAGGATTTGAGGGGCACGGCCGCGGTGCTTTCCATGAAGTCCCCATAGGAGCCGTGCACATAACTGATCAGCTGACCCCATTCCGTATTGTCCGGCAACCGCCAGCCCGGCGGACAGGCACCCTGCGCGGCGGTCCAGTTGTACAATGCACCGTAATTCGCATAGTGGTCTTCCTGGCGGGCAGCCTCCACGTCATCTGCATAATAATCGTACACGTAGTAGCGTGCTTCGGTGACCGACTGGTTGATGGGGTTATGCACTTCCGGGAGGAAAGACATGTTCTCTCTCAGCCAGCACTGGTTGCCAATCTGGACGGTGTGATAGACCGTGCCGTCGCGCGGATCCACAACGGTTTCTGCTTCCGGACAGGAGCGGCCCTCGTCCCGCCCTGTGGGGAACGCAATGATTTCTCCATAGCTTATGCCGTGCATATTGATGGCATAGGCCGCCACAAAAATGGTTGACTCGGGCATGAGGCTGAACAGGCGTGTGTCAAACGCTCCGGCGCCCGATCCATCCATGGTGTGCATGTCAATGGGGTACTCCGGGAAACTGTCAAGGCTCCAAACCAGGCCACGTCCGATGGTGGGGGCTGCCCCCCCGTAGGTGACTTCACCTCCGCCAAAGGCGATGGAAGCGTAAGTGTCGGTTATCTCGCCTGTCTCCACAATGGGCCAGAGGTAATGCATCTGCACGTCCAGTTGCAAGTCGGCGCTTCCCACGTGTACGGCCTCATTGAGATGGGCGTAGTCCGACACTTTAAAACGCACCACCATGTCGCCGCGGGGGACGCGCTCCAGCTCATAATCGCCCTCCGCGGAGCCGGCAGCCAGCAGATTGCTTTCACTTCCGTCTGGGTTCAATAAAACCACCGTCACATGGGCCAGTGGTTCCCCAAAGGGAACGGACGTTACCTGGCCATAAAGCTTGTGCGTATATTGATCCGAGCGCATGGGTATGTTATGGGTGGTGGCGCCATAATCGATGGTCAAGGTATGGGAAAACAAGTCGTATCCAGCCTTTTCCGCCGTCAGACTCAGTTCTCCGGTGGGCAGGCCCTCAAAGAGATAATGGCCATCAGCCCCGGTGGTCATTTCCTGGCTGCCTGCACTAACCAACACCCCTTCCACCGGGATCATCGTATGCTCGTACACCACCTTCCCTTCCAGGCGGACGGTCTCCGGGTGAATGAGCGTGGTAAAGGTGAGGCTCTCGCCATAAGTGGTGGCCCCGGCATTGGTGGCATAGGCACGGAAATAGTAGGTGGTTTCCGGGTCCAGTCCGGTCATGAGACTGGAAAAAGAGCCCATCCCCCCGCCTTCCTCCGTCTTCCCTTCGTGAAGATCCAGGGTAGGCAGGCTGTCGGTGGACCATACCACACCACGTGCCCTGATGGAACCACCCCCGTCGTCGGTGACCTCTCCGCCAGCCAGGGCGCTTTCATGTGAAAGCTCTTCAGGGGAGTGGGTTTCGACCACGGGTGGATCGGGTGTTTCTTTCTCACAGGAGATAAACAAGGGGAGTGAAACAAGCAGAACAGCCAATGGCAGCAGGACAGATAAACGAGATAAACGAAGCATGGGAACCTTTGATTTAGCAAACATTTACGCATGAAACAGACAGGGCGCGTTACGAAAAAACCAATGGCACCCGGCCAGATTCTTTTCATCACGATCCGTGCCAAACATAACAAAAAAATAGATGCCAGCACTTTATTTTCCACTTCGGTCCAGGCCACCAGGAGAAAGTCCCTGGACCGGTGTTCGTTCACGCACAGCCATTGTGCGGTATTGGACAACCTGCAGAGAGCCTGGTGTGTGGGATATGAAGACAAGCCTTCTCCACGGAGTTTCGGCACTCACCAGCCTTTTCGCCCGGAAACCCTGGTGGCTTTGTTTTGAAAACATAGAAAAAGTCATTATATTTGACGAATGAGCATATTTTATTCATGTGTCTAAATCTGTTTATCATGGAAAAAAGAGGTTTTACCTATCTGCTATCCCTGCTTTTTGCGATCTCATTAGTGGACTGCAGCGACGATGACGACAATGGCAACGACAATGGCATGCCTGATCCTGATATGGGGCGTTTCGAAATGTCCGTATCGGGTGATGCCAGTCACGAGATCGAGGGCCTGGCTTTCTTCGTCACTGCGGTTAATCCGGATACCGGTCAGGAAATTACATCACTCACTCTTGTCAAAGAAGGCGAGCCTGCCTCAGTCACCATGCTCACCATTGGTGGTAGTCGCCCGTCCTCAGGCACCTATACCATCGAGGATTATCTCCTCTTTGATGTGGATGAGGATTTCCAGTATCCTAACGACGTATTCCTGGGCATGGGCTATCATTCATACAATGCCAGTGTACTGTACTTCTATTCCAAGGCAGGTCAGCTGACCATCAATCACTCCTCTTCGGTAAATGTATCGGGCAGCTTCAGTTTCAGTGCTGACGGCTTCCAGAGCGATCCGCCCATGGTTGATGGAGATCTGGAGATCAGCGGCGTGTTCAATGCCATAGTGACCGATACCCCTCCTGCACATCCTTAAGGGGGGCAACCTCTCATCATCTGCCTTGCTGCTCCGCGCAGCGACTCCCTTCCTTTGGCAACGCGGCGAACAACGCAGATCCTGTGGGTTGGCAGGGGCCGTCATTCCGCAAAAATCCTTATCTTTACGGCCTCAAATTCACAGCCAATGCATCCTTGCGCCGCCTGGAACACAGCAAAGCAGCTCCATCTTCTTCTTTTCCTTCCATTGCTCCTTGTCCTGCTCATGACAGCTTGCCAGGGGGGTCGGGAGGTGCCCCGTGAAGGGCTGGAAGACAAGCCAGTTGTAGTCCCAGGGAACGGATTGAGTGACAACGATCATCCGGACGGGATGCCGGCGGGCGTGCCTGCCTACCCCGACACCATCACCTATGTACTTCCCGACGGATACGAGCTTTACATCCTTCTTCGCGGGGATGAGTGGGGCCACGTGGCGCTGACTGCCGACGGCCACTACCTCCTGATGAACGATGGGGGCTTTTACGAATACGCCAGTCCGGGAGAGGACCAGGCCCTGGTGAGCACGGGCGTGGTGGCAAGAAATGAAGCGGACCGCAGCGATGAGGAGCAGGTCCTGCTTCAGCAGTTAAAGACATTTCCCCTGGATTAAAATACAAACAGTACCTGGACCCATTAATCTTACTCATTCATGTTTACAGACCGTACCCCAGAAAAAAGAACCATCCAACACTTCATCCCGGTGAACAAGATCGTCTCCGCCGTTTTGCTACTTACCATCACCGCATTGTTTTTGACCCCTTTTCCGTCAGGGGCCGTCCCCGCCTACCCGCACCCCATTGAATTCCGCCAGCCCGATGGCAGCACCCTGACCATACGGCTGCGTGGCGACGAAAAGGTAAACTGGGCAGAGACCCCGGATGGATACAGCATCCTGGTCACCAGTGAAGGCTACTACGAATATGCCGTATTGGACGAGTACGGAGACATGGTTTTCTCCGGTGTCCGGGTTTCAGCGCCTGGCCAGCGCGGAGCAGCCGAGAAGGCCTTTTTGGCGGACCTGCCGGCAGGCTTGTTTTACAGCAAAAGACAGCTGGAAGCCTTCAGGCAGGTATGGGAGATGCGCAAGGTGAAGAGCGCCCGCTTCCCTTCCACGGGGGAGCGAACCCTGATCACCATCCTGATGCAAACCCCGGACGTCCCCTTCACCAAGACCCAGGCAGAATTTGATGCCCTGTTCAACCAGCTGAACTACACCATTGGGGGGGCCACAGGCAGCGTCAGGGACTACTACCTGGAAAACTCCTACGGCCAGTTCGACCTGTCGGTGGATGTGGTTGGCCCCTATACGGCCCAGCACAACATGGCCCATTACGGTTCCACCTGGGCGGGTGCGCGGCAGCTGGCCACCGAAGCCGTCCACCTGGCCAATCCGGATGTGGACTACTCAGACTATGATAACAATGGCGACGGATGGGTGGAGGGCATTTACATGATCTTTGCCGGTTATGGTGAAGAAGCGGGCGGCGGCCCCAACACCATCTGGTCGCACGCCTGGAACATTGACCCGGTGCAGCTGGATGGGGTTTGGATCAGCCGCTATGCCTGCTCCCCGGAGCTAAGGGGCAACAGCGGTACCAACATCACCCGCATCGGTGTGATAGGCCACGAATTTGGGCATATCCTGGGAGCGCCCGACTTTTACGATACCGATGGCAGCGGTTCGGGCGGACAATACACAGGGACCGGCTCGTGGGACATGATGGCAGGGGGTACCTGGAACAACGGGGGTGCCACTCCGGCACACCACAACGCCTATACCAAGACCCATACTTACCAGTGGGCCTCCCCCACCATCCTCAACCAGCCCACCAGCATCACAATGGATCACGCGGCAGCGCATCACGACAGCTTTTACCGCATCAACACCAACACCCCGGGAGAGTATTACCTGCTGGAGAACCGGCACCAGGTGGGCTTCGATGCCGCCATCCCCGGCGAGGGACTGATCATCTACCACGTCCACAAGGAGATCCCCGCTTCCGGCAACTCGGTGAATGTGGGGCACCCCCAGAAGATGTACCCGGTGTGTGCGGGCTCCAACACCGACCCCTTCGGGCCTCCGTGGACCTACGGAAACATCAACACCGCCCAGACACCCTTCCCGGGCAGCACCAACCAGACCAGTTTTTCGGACCTGTCCACCCCCAGCAGCCTCTCCTGGGCCGGCGACAGCACCCACAAGCCCCTGACCAATATCACGCGCCATGCAGCCAGCCGGACTGTAAGCTTCGACTTCATGGGGGACACGGAGCTGATCGCCGACTGGATGCACTGGGATGACGGGCGCCACGAAGGCAGCGTGGGACTGGGTGGTGGCGGAATATACCAGATCGCCCACCGCTTCGAGCCGGCCGACATGGAGGCTTTCATGGGTTTCATGATCAGCCGCCTGCGTCTATACATCGGCAACGTGCCAAGCAACGCGGCCATCAAGGTGTGGCAGGGCAGCTCACAGGACAGCCTGGTGGAGGTGGTGCACCAGGAGTTCACCCCCACGGCCAACAGCTGGGTTGAGGTGGAGCTGGAGCAGCCCCACCTGATCAACCCGGACCTGGAGCTGTGGTTCGGGGCCGAATACGATGACCCCGGGGCCAATGTCTTTACCGCATCCCGCGATATCATCACCGACCACGATGGCAAGGGCAACCTGATCAGGATGGATGTGGAAGACCACGAAGCCTGGGTGCCGCTGTCGAACTTCAACATCAGCGGCGACTGGAACATCCAGGCCAGGGTGGTGGCATCCGGAATGAACGTCATCAGCTTCATGGTGGCAGAGGGAGAGGGTGAGCTGACCGCCTGGGCCGGCGGACTGGAAATACAGAGCGGCCATGCGGTGCCCCAGGGAGAGGACCTGCTTTTCGTGGCTGAGCCACATACCGGATCCGGGATAGCGCAGTGGACACTCAACGGGGAAGTGGTGGAAGGACACACGGAAGATACGCTGGAGCTGGAGAACCTCTCCGAAAGCATCCAGGTGACCGTATCATTCCATGAAGTCTTCCACCTGGTGGATTTCTATGTGGACGGACAGCATGGAAGCCTGGATGCCACGGTGGACGATGAAGCCATCGATCCGGGCAGCGAGGTGCAGCAGGGAAGCGACATCCTGTTTATTGCCAGTCCCGACCCCGGCTACCGGGTACAGCAATGGGTGCTGAACGGTACAACCGTGGAGGGGGAAGCAGGTGATCAGCTGGAGATCAACTACCTGGACAATGACATCAGCCTGGTCGTAAGCTTTGAAGAAGCGGTCCACGTGAACGATATCCTGCCGGCAGCGCCCAAGGTCTGGCCCAATCCGGCCAGCAGCCGCTTACACATTGCTTCAGACCACAAGATCCACCGGGTGGAGCTCATTGGTCTGACAGGAGCGGTGATCCAGGGGGTGGACAAACAGGCTTACCAGGTCGAAATGGTCCTGGAGGAAATCCCCTCCGGCAGCTACCATTTGCGCATCCATACGGCCACTGGCACACACCACACGCCCTTGCTGATCGTGAGGTGATCCGGGATGATCCAAACCTTGCGCCGGACTGCAAGCCAGAGCACAAACGCTAAGATAATTTTTGTATCTTTGCACGCCAAATATCATCAAGCTAAACCCTTAAACAACAAAAAAGTACACACATGAAAAAGTATTTGTTTTTAATGATTCTTCCCTTATTCTTCCTGGCCTCCTGTGCGCCGGCTGAAAAAGAAAACCCCTTTTTCAGCGAATTTGACACCCCCTTCGGCGTGCCTCCCTTTGACCTGATTGAAAATGAGCACTTTGAGCCCGCCATCCTGGAGGGCATCAGTCAACAGGAGGCCGAGATACAGGCCATCATTGACAATCCCGCTCCCCCCAACTTCGAAAACACCATCGCAGCCCTTGACTACTCGGGTGAGATGCTGGGCCGGGTTTTGCGGGTCTTTTACAACTTCAATTCCTCCCTGATCAGTCCGGAGATCGAGCAGATCGCCCAGAACATGTCGCCCAAACTATCCAACCACAGCGACAACATCCGTCTGAACCTGGACCTCTTTGCCCGTGTCAAGGCGGTCCACGACCAACGCCATGAATTGGGACTGAACAATGAACAGATGCGCCTGCTCACAGAAACCTTCAAGGGCTTTGAGCGCAGCGGCGCCAACCTGCCGCCGGAGCAGCAGGAGCGTCTCCGTGAGATCAATGCCGACCTATCCATGCTGACCCTTCGGTTCGGACAAAATGTGCTGGCCGAGACCAACGCCTTCAGGATGGTGGTGGAGGACGAAGAGGACCTGGCAGGTCTGCCCGAGACCTCCATCGAAGCAGCGGCCGACCTGGCTGCCAGGGAAGGGATGGAAGGCAAATGGGCCTTCAGCCTCCAGAATCCCAGTTTGATGCCTTTCCTTTACAATGCCGAGAACCGCGAGCTGCGCAAGAAGATGCAGCAGGCGCACATCATGAGGGGCAATAACGACAATGAGTACAACAACCGGGAGAACCTGGCCCGCATCGCCAACCTGCGATTGGAGAGGGCCCGGATGATGGGATACGATAACCACGCCGACTTTAGCCTGGAGGAGACCATGGCCGGAAGCACGGAGACCGTCATGAACTTTGTGGACCAGGTGTGGGAGCCCGCCATTGCCCTGGCCAGGGAAGAGGCTGAAATGCTGCAGCAGATGATTTATGAGGATGGGCACGACTTCCAGCTGGAACAATGGGACTGGCGTTATTACGCCGAGAGGGTGCGCCGCCAGAAGTATGACCTGGATGAGCAGGAGGTTCGCCAGTATTTTGAGCTAAACACCGTGCGCGACGGCATCTTCGATATCGTGGAGAAGCTCTGGGGCCTTCAGTTCGTGGAGCGTCCGGATGTGCCCAAATACCACGAAGAGGTGCAGGTGTTTGAGGTGCTTGAAGCGGACGGCTCCCACGTGGGAATCCTTTACATGGACTTCCACCCGCGCGACAGCAAGCGCCCCGGTGCCTGGATGAGCAGCTACCGCAGCCAGCGGGTGGATCCCGACGGCCGCTTCGTCCACCCGGTGATCACCATCGTGTGCAACTTCTCGCCCCCCTCCGCCACCAGGCCCGCATTGCTGACCTATGACGAAATGACCACCTTCTTCCATGAGTTTGGTCACGCACTGCACGGCCTGCTTTCTGATGTCACCTACCCGAGCCTGGCCGGAACGGCCGTTGCCCGCGACTTCGTGGAGCTGCCCTCGCAGGTCATGGAGAACTGGGCCAATGAGCCTGAGGTGATGCGCACCTTCGCCCTCCATTACGAGAGCCGCGAACCCATGCCCGATGCCCTGATGGACCGCATCGTGGAAAGCGCCCATTTTAACCAGGGCTTTGCCACCGTTGAATTCCTGATGTCCACCTACCTGGACATGGAGTATCATACCATCGAAGAGCCTTTCGCCGAGGACATGCTCGACCAGGCATCCATCATCGTGGAAAGGGAAACCATTGAGAAGTACGATATGATCCCCGAGATCAACTACCGCTGGTCCAGCACCCATTTCCAGCACATCTTCTCAGGTGGATACGCTGCGGGCTACTACAGCTACCTGTGGTCCGGACTCCTGGATGCCGATGCCTATGAAGCCTTCCGTGAGACCGGCGACGTGTTCGACCAGGAGACAGCCCGCTCATTCCGCGAAAACATCCTCGAACGGGGAAACACCAAAGACGCCATGGAGATGTACGTGAATTTCCGCGGCCGAGAGCCCATCATTGAGCCACTGCTTCGCCAGCGCGGCCTGATGCGCTAATCAAGCCAGGTGGCTAAACCCCATTGCCGGCAACCACGGCAAAACCCGGGGATAAACAAACAGGGTCCCTCCCAGTCGGAAGGACCCTGTTCGTTTTGAAAGGACCGCCGGCTGATTCAACCAACGCTGGCCCGGATGTTCAAAGACTTATTCCCCCTGTTGCGCCTTGAAATGCAGCTCCAGTAAGCGGGCCACATATTTGCCGATGACGTCGAACTCCAGGTTGACCACCGATCCCGGCCTGAAGTGACGGAAGTTGGTGACGTCATAAGTGTAGGGGATGATGGCCACCGAGAACATGTTTGGTTCCGAATCAACCACGGTCAGGCTCACGCCGTTCACCGAAATGGAGCCTTTTTCCACCGTGATGTTTTTGGGGCCCGGATCGTACTCGAAATAAAACTTCCAGCTGCCATCCAGCTCTTCCACCTTGGTGCATATGGCTGTCTGATCCACATGCCCCTGTACGATGTGTCCGTCAAGACGGTCGTCGGCGCGCATGCACCGCTCCAGGTTCACCTCGTAACCCACCTCCCAGGTGCGCATATTGGTCTTGTCGAGGGTTTCCTGTATGGCGGTGAGGGTGTATTGTTTCTTGTCCTTGTCCACATGCACGGTGGTCAGGCAAACGCCATCGTGCGACACACTCTGATCAATTTTCAGCTCACTGGCAATGGGGGTCTCAATGGTGAAATGGATGTTTCCGCGCTCTTTTTCAATTTTCACAACCTTGCCGGTTGTCTCTACGATACCTGTAAACATATGCTGTGTTTTTTACTGTTTGACCATCCCCGCAAAAGTAGTGGATTTTTATTATTTGCCTTTCGCCCCCTGATTATTTCCTACTTTTGCCACCGGAAACATACGCGGCACAAAACCGGAAAGGGGCTGTGCCGGCATTTTTGCCAGGGGTATGGCAAGAAACGGCCCCTGCATCACCCTTTAAAGACCATTGAGCTATGAAACATTTTGATCCCGCATCCGGTATCCAGGACCTTTTGCAGTTCGGCGAGTTTGGCGATGTAAACCCGTCCATCACCGATTCTGCCACCTACACCTTCATGGAGGCCAAAACCATGGTAGACACCTTCCAGGGGGAGCAGGAGGGTTGCTTTCTTTACTCCAGGCACTGGAACCCATCCAACAAATACCTGGCCGATGCCCTGGCGACCATGGAGGGAACACCCAGCGCATGGGTCACCGCATCGGGCATGGGTGCCATCACCACCGCCATTCTGCAGCTATGCGACGCCGGAGACCACATCGTATCCAGCATAACCACCTATGGCGGCACCTTTGCATTCCTGGCCAACTACCTGAAAAAATTTCGCATTGAAGTATCTTTTGTGAACATCACCAGGCCGGAGGAGGTGGAAAAGGCCATCAGGCCCAACACCAAACTGATCTATACCGAGTCTGTCACCAACCCCATGCTCCAGGTATCTGATATTCCCTCCCTGTCGGCCATCGCACGCAAGCACGGGATCAGGCTGCTGGTGGATAACACCTTTACACCCATGATCATGGCACCGGCAAAGCTGGGGGCCGATATCGTGCTTTATAGTTTGACTAAATTTGTGAACGGCAAGAACGACTGTGTGGCCGGGGCTGTATGCGCGGACAGCTCCTTCATTGATTCGCTGGCAGATGTCAACACCGGCTCTGCCATGCTGCTGGGTCCCATCCTGGATCCCCTGCGTTCTTCAAGCATTCATAAAAACCTGCACACCCTGCACATCAGGATGCAGCAGCACAGCAGAAACGCCCTGTTTCTTGCGCAGAAATTCCAGGAAGCAGGCCTTCGCGTGATCTACCCGGGACTCCCGGATCATCCCCAGCACGGATTGATGAAGCAACTGATGCACCCCGACTTTGGCTTTGGCGGCATGATAGCCATCGACTTCCAGACATCAGAAAAGGCAGCCGGACTGATGGAGGAGATGCAGCTGGCGGGTGTGGGTTACCTGGCGGTGAGCCTGGGCTATTTCAAGACACTCTTCAGCAACTCGGGGAAAAGCACATCCAGTGAGGTGCCAGGCGAAGTGCAGAAAGAGATGGGGTTGTCCGAGGGACTGATCCGCTTTTCGGTGGGGCTGGACCACGACATTGACAGAAGCTGGGAGAAGATCAAACAGTGCCTGCAAAAAACCAAAATGATTTAACAGTTTTTTATTGTTTTTTTGCGCAAGCCGTAAAACAAATGGCGTTAAATGGAGTTCTAATTATGTAAACAGACAGTCATTCCCTTTCCAGGGACATTAAGATACTTCATGTTGTTGTTTTGGTTAGTTGATTGGTAGCCCCGGAGCCCTGACAGGTTCCGGGGTTTTTTTTATGCCCCTTGCATCTTTCCGTGCCGTTCTTCCTGCCGATTAACACCAACTGGCCGCAATCCAGGCCGTCCACCCCTACCCAGGTGCAATCCAGGCCGTCCACTCCCACCCGGCCGCAATCCAGGCCGTCCGCCGAACACAGTCTCAGCCACCCATTGTTTCTTCAATATCCCTGACCGTTTTTGGGATGGGCCGTCCCAGCACCCGGTAGCCATCACTGGTCACCAGGATATCATCTTCGATCCGTATGCCACCAAAGTCAAGGTATTTCTTCACCTCGTCATATCGGATAAACTCGGTGAACCGCTTTTCTTTCTCCCATTTTTCCACCAGGGCCGGGATGAAATAGATACCAGGTTCCACCGTCAGCACAAATCCTGCCTGCAGCTTCCGGCCGAGGCGCAAAAAGGCGGTTCCGAAGGTATCGGAGCGTTGCACCTGGTCATCGTAACCCACGTAATCTTCCCCGAGGTCTTCCATGTCGTGCACATCCAGTCCCATCATATGGCCCAGGCCGTGGGGCATAAAAAGGGCATGGGCCCCTTTTTCCACTGCCTGTGCCAGGTCTCCCTTCATCAGTCCCAGTCCCTGCAATCCCTCAGCCAGCACCGAAGCGGCAAGCAGGTGAATGTCCCTGAAAGCCACGCCGGGCTTGATGGCCCCAATGGCCTTCACCTGGGCCTCCAGCACGATCTCATACACACTTCTTTGGCGATCAGAGAACCGCCCGCCCACCGGCATGGTTCGCGTGTGATCGGAGGCGTAATGCATGGCCGTTTCTGCTCCGCCGTCCATGAGCAGCATCCTGCCCTCGCTGAGCTTGTTTGCATGGGAATGGTTATGCAGTGTTTCTCCGTGGATGGAGAGGATCAGCGGGAAGGACAGCATCCCACCGCCTGATATGGCGATGCCTTCCACCACCCCGGCGATCTCATGCTCGTAGACCCCTGCTTTGGCCATCTTCATGGCCGTGGTGTGCATGAGCCAGGCCACATCCATGGCCTTCTCCAGCTCAGCAATTTCCTGTGGCTCCTTCAGGGAGCGAAGGGCGACGATGGCTTTGATCAGCTCGACGGAGGCGCCGGCCTGTTGCCCTGCAGCTGGTATGCCGAGCAGTTTTTCCAGGAGCAGGCTGTTTTCTGCACGATAGGGGGGCAGGTAGTGTATGCGGCGTCCGGCTGATTGCGCTTTTTTTAGCACATCCCCAAGCTCATCAAATGGCCTGGCCTTGGCTATGCCTGCCCGTTCAGCCCGTTCAGCCACCGAAGCCTGCGGCCCCATCCAGATGATGTCATCCAGGGTAAAATCATCCCCAAAAAGCACCTCCTCTCCCCCGTCCGCATCGATCACCGCGGCCAGTCCCTGCTGGTCAAGACCGACGAAATAGAGAAAGTTACTGTCTTGCCTGAACCGGTAGGTATTGCTCCGGTAATTCATTGGAACATCCACATTGCCAAGGATCAGGATCAGGCCGTCCTGAACTGTTTCCCTGAGGGCATTTCTTCTCTTTGCGTAGGTTTCTTTGCTAAACATGGTATCGGTTTAAGGATTTGTATCACTTCATGAGAATACGCAGCGGTTTCTCCCCTGCCGTCCCCATTTGCAAAGGTATTAAATCAAAATGAGACAGGGTTTTTACAGCAGAAGCCCAGCAGGCAGCGGCGGGATACACAAACCGTGGGCAGGCAGCTTTCCTGGATGGACCACCGGGTGGCCATTGGCACACCGGCATATAATTTAAACACATTTCAAATAACCTCCTCCTGTTGGAATATAAAGGCAGAAAGCATACATTTGTTCGCAGTACACATTCATCTATTCTCTTTACGCATTCATTAAACAATCCCATGAAGAAATCCAATTTAATTCTTTCGTCACTCAGCCAAAAGTACGTCATGGCGCTTGCAGGGATTTTCCTGATGCTGTTCCTGATCTTTCACCTGGCCACCAACCTGCTGTTACTGGCCGGAGATGGTGGCAAAGCCTTCGGGGAAGCCGTGGGGTTTCTAACGGAAAACCCCTTTGTCAAGGTGATGGAGTACGTGCTTTTTGCCGGTTTCCTCATCCACATCATCCTTGGTGTGATACTTCAGCTCCACAATTACCGGTCACGTCCGGTAAAGTACCACAGTGCCCTCCGCAGCGAGACATCAGCCTTTTCACGCTTTATGTTTCACACCGGGGTGATCATCTTCATTTTCCTGGTGATCCACCTGGCCAATTTTTTCTTCATCAGGCTAGGGCTCCTTCCCACGCCTGACTATGCCAGGGACGCCCACGACTTTTACAGCATGGCGGTTGTTCTCTTTAAGAACCCCTGGTATTCTGCGCTTTACATTGTCTCCTTTGTGTTCCTGGGCTTTCATCTGAAGCATGCCTTTCAATCGGCATTCCAGTCGCTTGGACTGAACCACACCAGGTACACCCCGGCCATCCAATGGATCGGTACGATATACGCCATAGCCATCAGCGTGGGCTTTGCCATCATCCCGGTCTATTTCCTGTTTTTTTACTAAGTTTCATTGTATCACCATAACAAATACCCTAAGCTATGCAAAAGCTTGATTCTAAAATACCCGACGGGCCACTGGCTGAAAAGTGGAGCCACTATAAGGCGAACCTGCGCCTGGTGAACCCGGCCAATAAGAAAAAAATTGACGTCATCATTGTGGGTACCGGCCTGGCCGGTGCCGGTGCGGCCAGCGCATTGGGAGAGCTGGGCTACAATGTGAAGGTGTTCTGTTTCCAGGATTCGCCTCGCCGGGCGCACTCAGTGGCGGCACAGGGCGGTATCAACGCGGCCAAGAACTACAAAAACGATAATGACTCCATCTACCGCCTGTTTCACGATATGATCAAGGGTGGCGACTACCGGGCCCGCGAGGCCAATGTTTACCGCGCCGCCGAGGTGAGCAATGACGTGATCGACCATTTTACCGCCATGGGGGTGCCTTTTGCCCGGGACTACGGTGGTTCACTGGACACCCGTTCATTCGGCGGCGTGCAGGTGTCACGCACCTTTTATGCCAAGGGTCAGACCGGTCAGCAGTGCCTGCTGGGCACCTATTCGTCGCTGAACCGCCAGATTGCCAAAGGGACCGTGAAGATGTTTCCCCGCCGCGACATGCTCGACGTAGTGATCGTCGACGGAAAGGCCCGCGGGATCATCACGCGAAACCTGCTCACCGGGGAGCTGGAGCGGCACGCGGCCCATGCCGTGGTGCTGGCAACCGGGGGCTATGGTACAGTCTTTTATCTCTCCACCTTGGGACTCGGCAGCAATGCTTCGGCAGCCTGGAGCGCTTACCGCAAGGGAGCCTTTTTTGCCAACCCCAGCTTCATACAGATCCATCCCACCAGCATCCCCGTGCTGAATGACTACCAGTGCAAGCTGACTCTCATGTCGGAGTCGCTGCGCAACGACGGACGCGTATGGGTCCCCAAAGAGAAAGGGGATAAGCGCCATCCCAATGAGATCACTGAAGAAGAGAGGGATTATTACCTGGAGAGAAGGTATCCAGCCTTCGGCAACCTGGTGCCCCGCGATGTGGCTTCCAGGGCAGCCAAGGAGCGCTGCGACGCCGGATATGGCGTGGGCGACACGGGGCTGTCGGTCTACCTGGACTTCAAGGACGCCATCAACAAGCAAGGGGAAAAAGCCATCCGCGACAAGTACGGGAACCTCTTTGAGATGTATGAGAAGATCACGGGCATCAACCCCTATACACAACCCATGCGGATCTATCCCGCAGGCCACTACACCATGGGTGGCTTATGGGTCGACTACAACCTGATGACCACCATCCCGGGCCTGTATGCCATCGGCGAAAGCAATTTCAGCGACCACGGTGCCAACAGATTGGGGGCCAGCTCGCTGATGCAATGCAGCGGCGATGGGTACTTCATCCTGCCCAACACCATCAGCGACTACCTGGCCGACGATATCCGCACCGGCAAGATCCCCACAGAACAGCCGGCTTTCGAGGAAGCAGAAAAGCAGGTGGCAGACAGGATACAGCGGATCATGTCGGTCGGGGGCAAGGAAACCGCTTCATCCTTCCATAAGCGCCTGGGGAAGATCATGTGGGATCATTGTGGCATGCGCCGCGATGCCGAAGGGCTGAAAAAGGGGATGGAACTGCTCAGGCAGCTGGAGGAGGAGTTCTGGACAAACATCTGCGTGCCGGGCAATGACAAGGATCTGAACCAGGAGCTGGAAAAGGCCCTCAAGGTGGCCGACTTTTTCGAGGTGGGGCTGCTCATGTGCGAAGATGCCCTGCAGCGCGAGGAGTCGTGCGGCGCCCATTTCCGTGAAGAGCACCAGACTGAAACCGGCGAGGCCAGGCGCGATGACGCCAACTTCGCTTTTGTGGGTGTTTGGGAATACGCCGGAGCGGAAGAGCGGCCCAGGCTGCACAAGGAAGCGCTGAACTACGAATATGTGGAAGTGAAGGAACGGAGTTACAAATAAGCCATAACACCCTACAGATATGGAATTTAAACTAAAGATATGGCGTCAGAAAAACGCCCGGACAAAAGGATCATTCCAAACATATCCGCTGAAGGATGTATCTCCTGAGATGTCTTTTCTTGAGATGCTCGACTACCTCAACAAGCAGCTGATTGAGCAGGGCCAGGAGCCCGTTACCTTCGAACACGACTGCCGTGAGGGCATCTGCGGATCCTGCGGTCTTTTCATCAACGGCCGTCCGCACGGGCCACAACGCAATACCACCACCTGCGAGCTGCACATGCGCGAATTCAGGGACGGGGAGACCATCGTGATCGAACCCTGGCGATCCAAAGCCTTCCCTGTGATCAAGGACCTGGTGGTCGACAGAAGCTCATTTGAGCGGATCATGCAGGCCGGCGGCTTTGTCAACGTGAACGTGGGTTGCGCCCCGGAATCCAACAGCAACCCCATCGGAAAGCTGATCGCCGATAAGGTGTTTGATGCTGCAGCCTGCATTGGCTGCGGAGCCTGTGTGGCGGCCTGCAAAAACTCATCGGCCATGCTTTATGCCGCCGCCAAGATCGCCCAGTACGCCATGATTCCCCAGGGCAAGGTGGAGGCCAAAGAGCGCGTGGACACCATGGTGAAGCAAATGGATGCGGAGGGCTTTGGCTTCTGCTCCAACACCTATGCTTGCGAGTTCGACTGTCCAAAGGGGATCTCCACAGACTTCATCGCACTGATGAACAGGGAGTTCTTCTCCTCCAAGCTGTGTTCGCAAAGACATGGCTGACCCTCCTGCCGTGCAGCCTCTCCCTGATGAACATTTCATGGACGAAGCCCTCAAGGAGGCCAGGAAGGCTTTCCAGCTGAACGAGGTGCCCGTGGGCGCCGTCGTGGCCTGTAACGGGGTGATCATTGCCCGGGCACACAATTTGTGCGAGCAGCTCGTGGATGTGACAGCTCACGCTGAAATGCAGGCCATCACCTCAGCAGCGATGCACCTGGGAGGCAAGTACCTGGACCAGTGTACGCTTTACGTGACCCTCGAACCCTGCCCCATGTGCGCCGGGGCACTCCACTGGGCACAAATAAAACGGCTTGTGTATGGTGCCCGGGACCCCAAAAGGGGCTTCAGCCTGGTATCGCCCCATATGTTGCACCCAAGAACCCAGACCACCGGGGGTATCCGCGCGCCGGAGGCATCAGATCTTTTGAAGGATTTTTTTCGGAGAAAACGCTGAGTGGCCAGGGGGCAGTCGCCGGGGGAGCGCAGTTTATGGAAAAAAGTCTTTTAAAAATATAGCAGATACGAAAACATATTTATATATTTCTTACATTTGCGAAAAATATAGTTTTAACGATTAAATAAACATTGTATCATGGCCAATCCAAAACTGGACCCCAAAAAGCTGGAAGAAGCAGCGAGCAAGCTCCGGGCCATTGCCCACCCCATGCGCATCGCCATCATTGGCTTGCTTGAAAAGCAGGAACAAATGAATGTGACGCAGATCTATGAAGCCCTCAGGATAGAGCAGGCATCTGCATCGCACCATCTGAACATTCTGAAAACAAAAGGGGTCCTGGACTCCAGGCGCAGCGGAAAAAACACCTTTTATTTCCTGAAGCACGAGGCACTCAGCCAGATGATCGATTGCCTGAATCGCTGCCATTGATTCCAATCAGAAGATGAAAAACCAGTTCCCGGAGGAAAGTGTGCAACTGGCGCGTTTTTTCAAAGCCCTTGGGCATCCGGCCAGGATACAGATTCTGCGCCTGCTGATGTCAAGGGATGACTGTATCTGCGGAGACATTGTCAGGGAAATTCCCCTGGCACAATCCACCGTCTCACAACACCTCAAAGAGCTGAAAGATGCAGGGATCATACAGGGAAACATCAGCCCCCCAAAAATAAAATATTGCATTAACCGTGAGCACTGGCGCCTGATGACTGCTAAGGCAGGAGATCTCCTCAAATAGTGACGAATTTTTGTTTTTTTTAGAAACAACTACCGCATCACGACAAATATTTGCAGTAATTTTATGTGCTCTTTTTGTCAGACGATTTTTTTATCGTAGATTTGCGATTAATCCGGACATAGTGTAAATCATTAAACCCACTACACGATGAAGCGAATGATCTTTTTATTGACCGCGGTATTTGCATTGGGAACATTGGCTGTGTATGCCGATGATCAAGGGGAGGAAAGGAAGGGGCCGCAACTGACTTTCGAACAGTCCCGTTACGATTACGGCACCATCTATGTCGATGACATTCCTGAAACCAAGTTGGACATCAAGTTTTCCAACACGGGCGACGAGCCCCTTATTCTCAGCAATGTACGTGCTTGCTGCGGCACACGTGTCACCTCCTGGCCCCGTGAGCCCATCATGCCGGGAGAAGAAGAGGTGATCAAAATCGAGTTCCGCCTGGCCCCACGGCCGCAGCGTATCAGCCGGAGCGTAACCGTAAACTACAATCACCCGGAACGCCCCACTGAACGCTTTCGCATCACCGGGCAGGTTGTTGAACGTGAATAGCAAACTGTCCGATCCCATTAACACATCGTACAATGAACCTGTTTCACTGACCTGCGGAGGCACCCTTGCCTCCGGGGCCGGTGCTTATTTTTTTGCTGAGGACTCATGAAGTGGATTCTTTGGTTATCGCGCATCACATTGGGCCTGGTGTTCATCTTTTCCGGTTTTGTCAAGGCCATCGACCCACTGGGCTCGGCTTACAAGTTCCAGGATTATTTTTTGGCATTCGGCACTGAGTGGATCTCCTTTTCCGCCCTGCCCCTGGCCATTGCACTGAGCACGCTTGAGTTCGTTATCGGTGTCGGTGTTCTGGCGGGCATCAGGATGCGCCTCAGCGCCTGGGGCGGTCTGCTGTTCATGGCTTTTTTCACCCCCCTGACCCTTTACATCGCCATCACCGACCCGGTTCCCGATTGCGGTTGCTTTGGCGATGCCATCATCATCAGCAACTGGGAAACATTCTATAAAAACCTGTTCATCCTGGCGGCTGCCATCGTGGTATTCGTCCACCGGAACAAGGTCAGGCCACCCTGGTCGAAACCGGTCGACAATATCCTGCTGGCCCTGACCACCATCGCCATTGTCTGGCTTTCGGTGTATTGCCTGCGCAACCTGCCCGTGATCGATTTCCGGCCCTGGAAGGTGGGCAACGACATTTCCGAGCTGGTGATGCCCACCGAGGAGATTGCAGAGGTGTACCTGATCTTTGAAAACCAGGAGACGGGCGAACGCCGTGAATACCCTGCCGGCGATTATCCGTGGGATGACCCGGAGTGGGCGGCCCAATGGCTGTTTAAAGACCAGCGAAGGGAGGTGGTGCAGCCCTACCGCGAGGCGGAGATTGATGCCTTCTACATTGAGGATGAGTTTGGAGATGATCTGACCGACTTTTACATGACCAAGCCCGGCTACCTGTTCATGGTGGTCGCGCACGATCTCTACCGCACCAACACAGGGGCATTCGGTCAGCGCATCACCCCCCTTGCCAGGGAGGCTGAGGACGCTGGCTATCCTTTCATCGTACTGACCGGTTCATCCCTGGATGCCATTGAATCATTCAGGCATGCCCATCAGACACCCTATCCCTTTTACCTTTCCGATGAGATTGAGCTAAAGACCATTATCCGTTCCAACCCCGGACTTGTCCTGATCAAAGAGGGTGTGGTGAAAGGCAAGTGGTCGCACCGCAACATTCCATCCTTTGAGGAGGTAGCCGCCGAGATGGGGCTGCATGAGTGAAACGGCGCTTAGCGGTTGATCCATCCAAACTTATTGCGAAGGTAACACTTGACCAGGAGGATGAGCTTGTGGGAGTTTGACACCCTGAAGCGCTGTTGCTGTACCTCTCCCGCACTAACGCTCTGGATCTTGCGCAGCAGTTCCAGGTAATAGCGGTAGGCCAGGTAAACACCAAGCCGCACCTCCTTGTCCAGTGATTTGACCCCTGGAAAGGCCGCCTGGAAGTCATCCCAGATCTCCCGTTCAATCTTGCTTTTGTCGCCCGCACTGAAGTTGTCCATATCCACTTCGGGGAAGTAAACACGGCCACGTTCCTTCAGGTCAGAGCGCATGTCCCGCAGGAAGTTCACCTTCTGAAAGGCTTCACCCAGCTTGCGTGCCGGCTCCAGCAGCTCCCGGTACTCCTCATCGCGATCCACATAGAAGACCCGCAGGCACATCAGTCCCACCACCTCCGCCGAGCCATAGATATAGCGCTGATACTCTTCCAGCGAAAAGCTCTTTTTGTACAGGTCCATCTCCATGCTATAAAGGAAAGCGTCGATGAGCTCCCTGTCGATGTGGTATTCATTAACAGCCCATTGAAAAGCGTGCAGGATGGGGTTGGTACTCATCCCTTTTTTGATGGCATCATAGGTCTGTTGCCTGAAGTCCCTCAACAGGCCCTCCTTGTCCTGGTCGTGGAAAGTGTCTACGATCTCATCCGCAAAGCGGACAAAGCCATAGACGGCATAAATGGCCGGGCGATACTTCTTGTTCAGGGTGCGGACCCCCATGGAAAATGAGGTGCTGTAATTCTTTGTGGTGATCTCCGCACATTTCAGTGCATTACTTGTGTACAGGTCCATAGGCTTTGGTAATGCGTTCGGTAACCAGTTTAGAGCTGATCACGGCCATAGGCAACCCGGTTCCGGGTACTGTGGACGCCCCCACATAGAAGACATTCCCGAATTTCTCATCCACATTCCTGGGACGGAAACCGCCGATCTGATCCAGGTCATGGCCCAGGCCGAGGCCGCTGCCCTTGTAAAGGTTGAAAGAGTCACGCCACTCCACGGGGGTCATCACCGTCTTGGATACGATGTGTTTGCTGAGGTCAATGCCTGTTCGCTCAGACATATCCTTGATGATGTTGGTGGCCAGCTGATCACGGTCCGACCAGTCAGGCTTGTAGCGCATGTCCGGGACGGGACACAATACGAAGACGCTCTCGCAACCTTCGGGGGCGCTTTCAGGATCCGACTTAGATACCACGTTCACGTAGTAATATGGCTGGTCCAGTTTGATGGCGTTCTTGAAGATCTTGCCGGAGTACTCCTTGAAGTTATCTCCCAGGAAATAGTTGTGCAGGGGGACACCAGGTAGCTTGGTATCCAGTCCCAGGTACATGGTGAAGGGCGCCAGGGTCCACTTCAGCTTATCCATCTTTTGCTCATTGTAACGTGGCCGCTTGAAAATCTTGTGCCTGAACCAGGCTGCATCGGCATTCACCACAAACAGGTCCGCCTCCCAGCGATGGCCATCCTGATCTATCATGGCCGTGATCTGTCCTTCTGACTGCTCATAATCCACCACTTCGGTGTTAAAATGCATCTTCACCCCTGCTTTATCCAGCTCGGTGCGAAGGCCGTCAACGATCTTGTACATCCCCCCCACCACGTTGTGGTAGCCGTCGTGAACCAGTTCAGTGTAGGACAAAATGGTGTAGATGGCCGGCGTGTCAAAAGGGGTTGCGCCCAGGAAGAAGGCAACCAGGGAGAAGATCTCTTTCACCTCCCGCGATTCGAAGTGGCGCTCCATCTCTGTCCACACCGAACGAAAGAGCTTGGGCGAGTATTTGGGAGGCACCCGCAGCAGGGTCATCAGGTACTGAAACACGCTGTCGTAGTTTCTTTTCAGCACCAGGTATTCCGTGTCATGAAAGAAAGAGGCCGCGCCCTTCAGGAACTTATCCATTTTACGGCGAAAGTCAGGCTCAACCGCCTCAAACTCCATGGCCAGCTTATCCAGGTCACGATAGATCATGTAGCGTTTCGGCGAGCCCCTGAAATTCACGGCATAAAGTACATCCAGGTCCCTGAAGGTGAAAGGCAGCCTGCTGAGCCCCACATCTTTCCTGAACTCCTCAAACTCATAGGTCATACTGAAAAAAGTGGGGCCCAAATCAAAGGTAAACCCATCTTTTTTGAGCTGGTTCAGCCGGCCACCGGGCTGGTGGTGCTTTTCAACCATCTCCACGCGATAGCCGCGGCTGGCCAGTCGCATGGCCGTTGTCATGGCCCCCAGGCCGCTTCCCACGATCAATGCTTTCTTCATTTTTTTTATTTTGTTGTGAATATAATCAATATCTTGCAAACGAAAGTCCCGGGACGAAAAAAACGGTCGCAAAACCAGGAAAAGCAGGCCGCTTTTGAAAAACCCATGATACACAGCAGCTATACCTTATGAAACAACGAACGGCCATCATTGGTTCAGGCATTGGCGGGATTGCATCGGCCATCCGCCTGGCAGCCAAAGGTTATGCAGTAGATGTTTTTGAACAGGCGGAGCGGCCGGGAGGCAAGTTGGCAGAGCGGCGCCACGGTGGCTTTCGTTTCGACACGGGTCCCTCCCTCTTTACATTGCCCGAGCTGGTCACTGAGCTCTTCAGCCTTTGCGGCAAAGATCCCGAAAACCATTTCGGCTATCGCCCGCTGGACAGCAGCTGCAAGTACTTCTGGGAGGATGGCAGCGTGATCAATGCCTGGAGCAACAGCCATGATTTTGCCAGGGAGGTGGAGGAGCAGACAGGGGTGTCAGCCCACCGCGTGCTAAGCTTTTTGAACAAAAGCCGAAGGCTCTACGACATCACCCATGAGGTCTTTCTATTCAACTCCTTCAACAAGCCATCCAACTTCCTGCTGCCGGCCTACCGGAAAGCCCTGCTCCACCTTCATGAGCTGAACGCGTTTACCAGCATGCACCAAAAGAACCGGGCATGGTTTGGAGACCCCCGTGTGGTGCAGCTCTTTGACCGCTACGCCACCTACAATGGGTCCAACCCCTACAAAACACCGGCCACCCTGAACATCATTCCCCACCTGGAGCACAATGTGGGGGCTTTCTTCCCTGTGAAAGGGATGTACTCCATTGTGCAGTCGCTCACCAGGCTGGCCGAAGAGATGGGGGTAACCTTTCACTTCAGCAGCAAGGTGGAGCAGCTTGTAATGGACAGAAAACAGGTTAATGGACTGAAGGTGAACGGCCAGGTGATCCCCTTCCATATGGTGGTGAGCAATGCCGACATCGTCAATGTGTACAAGCAGCTGCTTCCCTTCCGTCCCTTCCCCAAAAAACAGCTCAGCCTGGAACGATCCACCTCTGCCCTGATATTTTACTGGGGGGTGAACAAGTCCTTCCCTCAGCTGTCCCTTCATAATATACTGTTCTCCAACGACTACAAGAAAGAGTTCCATCACCTGTTCACAAAAGGAAGCATCAGCAGCGACCCCACGGTATATATTTTCATCAGTGCCCGGCAGGTGCCCGGAGATGCGCCTGCCGGACAAGAAAACTGGTACGTAATGATCAATGTGCCGGAGAACAAGGGGCAGGACTGGGACCTGCTGATCAAGGAGGCGCGCAGCAGCATAGAGGAAAAGATATCCCGCACGCTGGGCATAAACATCCGGCAACACATTGTTTCCGAATCCTTTGCCGACCCACGAAGCATAGAAAGGGAGACCGGTTCTTACAACGGATCGCTCTACGGATTGAGCTCCAATAACCGCCTGGCTGCATTTTACCGCCATGCAAACTTTAAAAAGTCCATGAAAAACCTTTTCTTTACAGGGGGAAGTGTTCACCCCGGTGGCGGCATACCCTTGTGCCTGGCGTCAGCCAAGATCATCGATAAAGAAATCAAACACAGCAAACCATGAGCGGCATGAGCAAAAACAAACGGGCCAGGTTCACGGCCTATTTCCTCATCATTTTTTATTCCGTTGGACTGGTGGGACTGGGCCTTCCCTCCTTTCGCGAACTGTTCATCGGCCTGATGCCCCTGACATTGTTGCTCAGCATGGCCATCCTGTTGCTTTTCCACAACCGGTGGCGCTCCACCGACGGCATGGTGCTGCTTTTCATTGCCATCACCGGGTACCTCATTGAGGTGCTGGGGGTGATCACAGGCCATGTCTTTGGCAGCTACTGGTACGGCAGTGCATTGGGACTGAAGGCGTTTGACACCCCTTTGATCATTGGGCTCAACTGGGCGATGCTGACCTATTGCGCTTTTGCCATCATGGAGCCAACGCGGCTGTTCTGGCCATTGAAGGCCATCGCCGGGGCCTTCCTGATGGTAGCATATGACCTGGTGATGGAACCGGCAGCTCCCCTGCTGAGCATGTGGGACTGGCACCATTGGTACATTGATGGATGGATCGCCCCGTTGCGGAATTACCAGGCATGGTTCATCATCTCCCTGGTGTTTCTCAGCGGCATGCACCTGGCCAGGATCAGGACCGGCAATCGATTGGCGCCATGGCTTTTCAGCATACAGATGGTGTTTTTCCTTTCCCTGAACATCCTATTAAGGATTACATAGCCTGCGGGGTGGGACTGCCAACCGGGCAAAGCAACCAGCCGGCAAAGTAACCAGCCAGGCAGGGCAGCCAACCGGCAAAGCAACCAGCCGGGCAAAGCAACCAGCCAGGCAAAGCAACCAGCCGGGCAAAGCAGCCAGCCGGGCAAAGCAACCAGCCAGGCAAAGCAACCAGCCGGGCAAAGCAGCCAGCCGGGCAAAGCAACCAGCCGGCCCCGGCCCCATTCCTGTTCAACAATGCCCCAGATGATGATTCACACCACAGACAACCCTGCAAACGATTGCCCCACCTGATGATTCACGCCAAGCACAGCCGCATACACGATTTCTTTATTGGCAGACCCGTAGACAGGCTGATGCGGTGTGTGTTCCGAAGCGTTAGGATCATGGACCAGCTTCCACCCGGAGACGGATCCATATTGCTGATCGCCAATCACTTTAGCTGGTGGGATGGCTTTATCGCCAGGTTTGTTAACCAGCGGGTTTTCGGGCGGCGAATGCATGTGATGATGCTTGAGGAGGAGCTGGAGAAAAGGCCTTTCCTGGGACGCCTGGGCGCTTTCTCCATCAAAAAGAACAGCCGGGATGCCCTGCAGTCTGTCGACTATGCCATCCGGATGCTGCACGATGACAACAACATGGTGCTGCTCTTTCCGCAGGGAGCTTTCCAGAGCACGCACAGGTATCCCCTTACCTTTCAGACGGGTTGGTACAGGATTCTAAAGAAGGCACCCGACAACACCCGTTTGTTTTTCATGGCGACCCTCAGCGATTTCTTCCAGTACAAGCGGCCCGGCCTTTACATATACCTGGCAGAGGCCCCAGGGCTGATCGGAACCGGTGACACGTCCGGATCAGAACCGGGCAGCGCGCCTGCCAGTGAGTTATTTGCCTCAGCCACGGCAGCGGAAAAGGCATACAATGCCTTTCTGCAGGATGCCATAGCACGGCAGGACCAGCTGGCCAAGCGGCCCGGCGGCCCCATCGGCCCCACAAGCTGAATGCTGCAATCCACCCTGTTTCCAGGCCGCAGCTTTCGCCGGAAAGCAGATGGCTTCCTGCCAGTCGCCCGTGTGCCGGCCCGTGGGTGATCCTTGCCTCAACACTGTAAAGGGGGCAGGGATCGTCGCTGCGCTTTCACACCTTTTTTTCGTGCGTCTGTGTGTCATTACGCTCGAAAAAAAACCTGTATATTTACCCGCTAATTGCTTATGATCTACCTGGCTGCCTTCTTGTGGATATTTGGCTTTCTGCGCCTGGCCGTGGCTGCCAGCAACCTGCTTTTACGCCAGTGGCTCAGGTCCGGCACACCTGCCGCACCGGCCAGGGTATCCATCCTCATACCGGCCAGGGATGAAGCAGATAAGCTGGACGACCTGCTCAGAAGCATCGTGGCGATGGACTATCCGGACTGGGAAGTGATCGTATACGACGATATGTCCACCGATGCCACCGCAGACATTATCACAGATATGGGGTCTGTGGAAAAAAGGATCGGGCTGGTAAGGGGTGAGGTGCTGCCGGGGGGGTGGACAGGCAAGAACCATGCCTGCCACCAGCTGG
>SKNE01000037.1 GCA_007120675.1 Bacteroidales bacterium | reverse complement strand
TCTGAAAATCGTAGAGCGCGGCGTTAAACAGGGCCGTGGCAAAAATCCCCCGTCCCGCGTTAAAGCGGTAACCTGTACCCGCCGTCAGAACCGATTCGCTGACCACCGCATACTCATTTAACCCAATAAAGGTGAGCTGGTTTTCAAGGAACTGGTAGGTGCCACCCAGGTTGAATCCATTGATGAAACCCTGCTCATAATTCAGGTGGTAGCCCAGTTGCACCAGGCTTACCTGGGAAAGCCTGCCGCCAAGAGGGATGAGCGACTTGAAGGTAGCCTCCAGCTGTAAAAAGTTGCCGATATTGATTCCCAGATCCTCCAGGGTGGACGGTTCATTGTTGAGACGGATTTCGTTTACAGAGACACTTTGACCAAAGAAGTAGGTCCCCCTGGCCATGATTCGCTGGCCGGATGTGGCAAACATGTTGCGGTTGAGGCTTTGGTGCTTCCAGGCCAAACCAAGCTGCAGGGCGCTGGTGCTGGCATCAATGGTGGTGGGCGTACGCATGTTGGGACGGAGAGACTGGTAATAGAAGGCAGAGGAAAGGCTTACATAAGCGTTGTCTCCCGTAAGCTTATTGGCTGATAATTCGGCCCGGAAAAAATTTTGTTTGTATTCGGCGAAGGCTTCGAAATCCTCGTAAAGCGGAAAGTCAAAGCGACGCCCCCGGGCACTCCATTGCAGCCAGTTACGCCTGCGGTCGTCCAGGAAATGCCTCAGGTCAGCATGAAATGCCGGCTGTTCTCCCAGCATCACGGTGGCAGAGGCCTGCGTATTATAGTACAAGAACCTGTTGCTGTTGATGCCCCCTATGATGCCCACGCCGGTAAATGAGCTGAAGTGCAGGGCGGCAGACAAACTGCTGAAAGGCTTTTCGTCCAGTTCGAGGACCACGATGACGCTACCCCCTGCTGTTCCCGGCTTCAGGTAATAATGCACCCGGTTAAAATAATTGCTGGCATAGAGCCTGTTGACAGCCCTGGTGAGTTGATAAGCGGTAATTGTATCCCGCGGACTGATATTCATGGTGTTTTCCACGAACCATTCTCTCACCTTGTCCAGCCCTTGAAACTCAATGCTATCCACAATAAACTGCAGCGCTTCCCTTACCACCCCCGCCGGCTCCTGCTCATCCGTTGTCCGGCGGGGCAGTTTCTCCAGCTCCGCAACCCTCTCCCGGGCCGCCCGCTTGCCCAGTTCAATGATCTCGGCCGTATGGGCGAAACTTGCCGCAGTAAAGCCAGCCAGGTCCACATCAATGAACAGGTCCGTGATCTCCTTGTTTCGGACGAAACTCCTGGCATCGCTGTAAAACCCCATCTGGTAAATGATGTCAATGGGGGTAACGAGCTCCTCTGCCGGTCTCAGTCCCTGCGATACATTGACCCCGATAATATATTCAGCGCCCATCTCATTCACCACGTTGGTGGGGAAGTTGTTCACCACCCCGCCATCAATGAGCTTGACTCCCTCCCTGTCGACTGTGGTGAAAACAGAGGGGATGGCCATGGAAGCCCTTATGGCCGTCACAAGATTACCTGTCTTCATCACCACCGCCTCTCCATTCTCCACATTGGTGGCCACGCAGGCAAACGGAATGGGCAACTGGCTGAAATCCCGGATATCATATACGTGAAAAAACACTTCGCTGAGGGTGTTCCACAGCTGTTGTCCTTCGATGGCCCCTGTGGCCAGCCTGATTCGCCTGTCTTCAATAGGGAGTTCAATGATATGCTGCTGGTAGGTGCTCCTCCTGGACGGATGTATGTAAGCCAGGTCGGAGCGCCGGCTGAACATGGCCTCCCAGTCAATGCCAAGGGCAAACGCCTCAATCTCAGCAGCTGAATAGCCGGAGGCATACATCCCACCCACAATGCTTCCCGTACTGGTCCCCGTGATGTAGTCGATCTTCAGTCCAAGGCTGTCAATGACATGCAGCACCCCAATGTGAGCCAGGCCCCGGGCACCGCCACCACTCAGCGTCAAACCCGTCTTCTGGTTTGCCTCCATCTGCAGGGAAGTGCCCGCGGCAACCTCGGCGGAATAGGTTGACAGGCTCTGAAGCAGCCACAGGCATACGGCCAGGATATAATGGTTGTGTTTTGATTTCACGCGATGTCGTTTTAAATGATCAACTTACCTTAAACCAATCAAAATTAGCTTTTTTCCTCCAGATTGGCCTGGCCCCTGCTCCAGAAAAAAAAACTGTACCTTTACGCCTTGTTTCCACCACTTTTCCATTGCAGGATGAGAAGTTCAGTCCGCCCGCTCATAATCTGTGTGCTTGTTTTGATGGGCTTCATCCATCCGCTGGCCGCAGAGGATCATGGACACGATCACCCTATCGAAACGTCACATGCTGTGCCCTGGTATACGGAGTCAGCCCTTTTCTCCCTCATGTTTGAAGAAAAGCAGTGGGTCGATACCACCCTCACCGCTTTCCAGCGTTATGCTTTTCATCAGCGTCCGGACCGGCTTTATGCGGGTAAGGGAAACACGGGCCAACCTGTAAGATCCTTGATTTTTGCCCCACGGTGGAACCGGGGATTCACCTTGTTTCCCTACGACATATATCCGGGCTATCTGCACGACCTGGACCAGGTAAGGTATTACAGGCCGGCACATGTGTTTTCGGAACTCTATTATGTCCTTGGTTCACAAAGTGAGCAGTTGTTTTACGCCAGGCACAATCAGCGATTTCATGAACATGTTTACGGCGGAATAAATTACCAGACAGTCAATTCTCCCGGTATGTACTCCCGCCTGGAAGCGCGGAACGCCAATTTGCTGCTATACGTGGATGCTGAACCGTTGGACAGGTACCAGGTGGCAGGCAGTTTCATGATCAACCGCATCATCAACCAGGAGAGTGGTGGCCTGGTTGACCCAGCCGGTTTTGAGGAAGATGAAGCGCGGGACGAGGTCTACCTTTACAATGCCGTGTCCAGGCGCAGGGAGCTGGGTATCCGCCTGCAGCAAAGCTATCAGCCGGGGTGGTATCGTAACAGTGATACCCTGGCAGAGCCCGGGTTCCGCCATCTTGGCCGCCTCAGGCATAGCATCACCTACAAAAGACAGGCCTTTGTCTTTGATGAGGCAAGCACTCCCTCCACCCACTTTTATCCGGATGAATTCCGCTCCAACGAAATGATGACCTACGACTCAACGGTGGTTCATACCCTCAGCAATCACCTGGGCTGGTCAACCGGTTTGCCGGGGACGACAACGGACTTCCCCTTGCATGTGCATGCTTACCTGCAACATGAGCTGATCAATGTGGATCAGCCCCTTCTCAGGGAAAGCAGCGGCGATGAGTACCCATTCCTGAGGGACCGCTATGCCCAGTTGCGTCCCGGTTTGGCTCTCCGCTCCGACCCGGATGCATTTTTTTCCTTCGACGGACAGGCGCACTATACCTTTGGCGGGTATAACGACCGGGACCATATGATTGGTGGGGGGCTCAGCATCGGTGATCACAGTTTGCCCCTTCGTTTGCGCCTGCAGGGTTCCTGGCGCGAATACCAATCACCCTATTTTTTCCGTCGCACCAGGAGCAATTACGTGATCTGGTTCAATGACCTGGAAAAAAGCCGGGTCTTTCACGGGGGAGCGCAACTTGAGCACGGGATATTCACTTTGCAGGGGAATTACTACAGACTCCACAGGCCCGTTTTCCTGGATCAGGAGGCCTATCCCATACAGCCCGGGGAGTGGATCCCGGTACTCACTGCCGGTCTGTCGGCCAGGATAGATGCCGGTATCCTGCATACGCGGCACCAGGTCCATTACCAGCATGTGGCAGAAGATCTCTTTGAGCGCTTCCCCCGGTGGCTCAGCTACCACAGTGTTTACGCCGACTTCATCCTCTTCGGTGGGGCACTGCATGCACATACCGGCATTGACCTTCGTTATAACGCACCCTACCGGCCAATGGCCTACATGCCCATGGTGCGTCAGTTTTACCTGCAGGATGATTATGAAAGCCGGCATGAGTTTTTGCTGGATGTGTTTGTGAATGCGAAAATCAGCCGGGCCCGCCTGTTTGTGAAATTTGAGCACCTGCTTGGGCTCCTCACCGAACGAACACCCGTTTACGACACCCCATACTACCCTCTCCCGGAAGGGATGTTCAAATTTGGTGTTTCCTGGATGTTTTTTAACTGAATCCACCTTCGCCGCCGCAGTGCCGCAGGGAAGCGTTTGCCTGGATCGATTGGCATAAGTACGACGGGAACGTATACCTTGATCGATTAGCAGAAGTACGACGGGAGCGTGTACCTGGATCGATCGGCAGAATGGCCACGGTAGCGTGCGCCCAATCAGTTGTGCATTTATTAACAACTTGACTTTCCCATCTTGTATATAATCGTTATAAATAGTCTCTCACGCGGCCTCAAATGAATATTATTTCTTATTTTTGTCCCGTCGTTTAAGGTGTCTAACTATCTTAAAATAAGACATTTTCGTTTACAAATAAACAGATTGATTATGACCAGAAAGAAAAAGTTCATTACCTGTGACGGTAACCATGCAGCTTCGCATGTGGCCTATATGTTCAGTGAAGTGGCGGCCATTTACCCCATTACCCCCTCGTCGAATATGGCTGAGAATGTTGATGAGTGGGCTGCATTTGGCAGGAAGAACATATTTGGTGAAGAGGTTAAATTGGTTGAGATGCAGTCTGAAGCTGGTGCGGCAGGTGCCATGCACGGTGCATTGCAGGCCGGGGCTTTGGTGAGTACATATACAGCTTCCCAGGGTTTATTGCTGATGATCCCCAACATGTACAAGATGTCAGGGGAGCTATTGCCTGGCGTACTCCATGTTTCGGCCCGATCGCTGGCAGCCCAGGCCCTGTCCATCTTTGGTGACCATTCGGATGTGATGAGCACACGTCATACCGGCTTTGCCATGCTGGCCACCGGCAGTGTCCAGGAGATCATGGACATTGCGCCCATTGCACACCTGGCAGCCATCAAATCGCGGGTACCTTTCCTGCACTTCTTTGACGGATTCCGTACCTCGCACGAGGTGCAGAAAGTGGAGGAAGCCAACCAGGAAGAACTGGCCAGGCTCATTGACATGAAGGCCCTGCAGGAATTCCGCAAGCGGGCCCTTAACCCGGAGAATCCCGTGACGCGCGGTACGGCGCAGAACCCCGATATCTATTTCCAGTCCAGGGAGGCAGCCAACCCCTTCTACCTGGCTTTGCCAGACCTGGTGGAAGATTACATGCAGAAAATCTCCGCCATTTGCGGACGCGAATACCACCCGTTCACCTATTACGGTGCACCCGACGCTGAGCACATCGTCATTGCCATGGGATCGATCACCGAAACCATCAAGGAAACCATTGACTACAAGATGGCGCGGGGCGAAAAGGTGGGACTGATCAGCGTACACCTCTACAGGCCTTTTTCCGAGAAATACTTCTTCAGGGTATTGCCTGAGACAGTGAAGCGGATCGCCGTGCTGGACCGCACCAAGGAGCCTGGCGCACATGGTGAACCTCTCTACCTGGATGTTTGCGAGCTGTTCATGGGCAAGGAGAACCAGCCGCTCATCGTTGGTGGCCGTTACGGACTCAGCTCCAAAGACACTGTTCCCGGGCACATCCTGTCTGTGTTCGACAACCTGGATCTGCCCGAGCCCAAGAATCAGTTCACCGTGGGCATCGTTGACGACGTGACCTTCACCTCCCTGCCCCTGGGCGAAAACGTGGACGTGTCTCCCCAAGGAAATTATGCGGCGAAGTTTTATGGTATCGGTGCGGATGGCACGGTGGGAGCCAACAAAAACTCCATCAAGATCATTGGCGATACCACCGATAAATATGCACAAGGATACTTTTCTTACGACAGCAAGAAATCGGGCGGAATCACTGTTTCGCACCTGCGCTTCGGCGACAGCCCCATCCGCTCACCCTACCTGATTAACGCTGCAGACTTTGTGGCATGTCACGTACCCGCCTACCTGGAGAAGTATGACATGTTGAAAGGGCTTAAAAAGGGCGGCACCTTCCTATTGAACTCCATTTGGGATGCAGAGGAAACCAAGAAGCGCATACCGGATCACATGAAGCGCTACATGGCTGACAATGAGATTGGGTTTTACATCATCAACGCCACGGAGATCGCTGAGCGAATCGGGCTGGGCGGACGCACCAACACCATCATGCAAAGTGCCTTCTTCAAGCTGGCTGAGGTGATCCCTTACGAGAAAGCGGTGAAGGAGATGAAAGATGCCATTCAGAAGACCTATGGCAGGAAAGGGGAGGAGATCGTGCGCATGAACAATGCCGCCGTTGACGAAGGGGGCAATGTGGTGAACGTGAACATCCCTGCCGATTGGAAAAAAGCCAAAGCCGATGTGGTGTTATCCGTAAGGGAAAATGTGCCGGAGTTTATCCGTGACATTGTCTACCCCATCAACAGCCAGAAAGGCGATGACTTGCCCGTCAGCGCGTTCAGGCTCCGTGAGGACGGAACCTTCCCACCCGGGACCACCGCCTACGAGAAGCGGGGCATCGCAGTACATGTCCCCCGCTGGATAAAGGAAAACTGCATACAGTGTAACCAGTGCGCCTATGTTTGTCCGCACTCAGTCATCCGTCCCTTCCTGCTTAACGAAGAGGAAACCAAGAAGGCACCTGAGGGCCTGGAGCTGGTAGACGCCAAGGGCAAGTCGCTGGCCGGACACAAATACCTCATGCAGGTAAGTCCGCTGGACTGCACCGGGTGCGGTAATTGCCTGGATGTGTGTCCATCGCCCAAGAAGGCCCTGGAGATGAAATTGCTGGATGAGCAGATGCATGAAGACAAGCATTGGGACTGGGTGTCAACCAATGTATCCTACAAGGACACCCTGCTCAACAAATACCAGTCGGTGAAAAACAGCCAGTTTGCACAGCCCTTGTTTGAGTTTAGCGGTGCCTGTGCGGGTTGTGGTGAAACGCCCTATATCAAGCTGATCACCCAGCTCTTTGGCGACCGCATGATGGTGGCCAATGCCACAGGTTGTTCCTCCATCTATGGTGGTTCAGCGCCGGCTACACCTTACACCGTTAATCAGAACGGTCATGGTCCTGCCTGGGCCAACTCACTCTTTGAGGACAATGCGGAATACGGCTTTGGAATGGTCACCGGTGTGAACAAGCTGCGTGCGCGCATCGCCCGCCTGATGGAGTCTGCCCTTGACGGCAAGCTGAAGGACGAGGTAAGGGATGCTTTCAAGGGCTGGCTGGATAACATGCACGACGGAGATAAGTCCAAAGAGGCATCGGCCAGGGTGATTGAAGTGCTGGAAAACGACCAGGATCCCATTGCAAAAGAGATCATGGAGCTCCGGCAGTACTTGATTAAGAAGTCGGTATGGTCCTTTGGAGGAGACGGATGGGCCTATGATATCGGCTTTGGCGGCCTGGATCATGTGGTGGCGTCAGGAGAAGACATCAACCTGCTGGTGATGGATACCGAGGTATACTCAAACACCGGGGGTCAGGCTTCCAAGGCAACCCCTTTAGGTGCCATAGCCAAGTTTGCCGCTGCAGGAAAGCGCGTACGCAAAAAGGATCTTGGTCTCATGGCCATGACGTACGGCTACGTCTATGTGGCGCAGGTGGGCATGGGGGCAAACCAGAACCAGTTCCTGAAGGCCATCCGCGAAGCAGAAGCCTATCCCGGTCCAAGTGTCATCATCGCCTACTCGCCCTGCATCAACCATGGCTTGCGCAAGGGAATGGGTGCCACCCAGCAGCAGACAAAAGACGCTGTTGAGGCCGGCTACTGGCAGCTGTACAGGTATAACCCCATGCTGGAAGCAGAAGGGAAGAACCCCTTCCAGATGGACAGCAAGGAGCCGGACTGGGATAAGTTCCAGGACTTTTTGAATTCAGAGGTGCGCTTCAGCTCGCTGAAGAAGGCTTTCCCCAGGGAAGCCGGTGACCTCTTCAAGGCTGCTGAAGAGAATGCCCGCTGGCGCTATAACATGTACAAGCGCTACGCGAATATGGAGTTCTAAACGATTCGCTTTGTTCATTGAAAAGGGGCTGACAGAATGCCGTCAGCCCTTTTTCTTTACCCTATCCGGCCACGCGCCGATTGAAGTCCCTGATCATCTCATCCCATCGTTCCACCTGCTTGAAAAGGCGGGGCCACAAATCCCTGTCATACCAGAGCTGGTTCAAATCTTCCACCTCTTTCTGTTGCTGTTCCACCCACGTGAAGTACTTCAGGTTGTGGATCGCTTTCTTGTCGGTATAGCTCAGTTCCTTTAAATGGTCAATTTGGCAAGCCATCAGGCACTTTTCATAATCCTTGATGGCCTGCACCTCGGAGTAGGCCCCGCGGTTTTCCCTGAGCTCCTCCAGCCTGGAAAGGTAGAGATCGGCTGAGTCTGTGGCAATGGAAAGGATTACATCATCACCGGTCATCTCATAGTATTTGGCGGTCTTGATGGCCGACAGCATATTGGCAATACAGGAGATGCCCAGCAGGGACAGCTGCTTCACCTCTTGCTCATCCAGGCCAAGGGACTGCAGGTAGGCCTGTCCGGCTTCTTCGTTGAACAGGCGGAACAGGCGCATGCAATCCTCATCATCGATGGCGCTTACCATGTCGGTGCTTTTCACGTTATGCACCCAGGGCACGTGCTTATCGCCAATGCCTTCAATCCGGTGGCCACCAAAACCGTTCATCAGCAGCGTGGGGCACTGCAGTGCCTCTGAGGCGACAATCTTCAACTGCGGGGCAAGGGTGCGCAGGTAATCACCCGCAGCGATGGTGCCTGCTGAGCCGGTGGCGGACACATAAGCGGCCATCTGGCTCCTGTCCGTTTTCACCAGCCTGAAAGCCTCTTCCAGTGCATTGCCGGTGATGTTATAATGCCAGGCAGCGTTGCCAAATTCTTCGAATTGGTTGAATATGACGCAGTCGGGTCGTGTGCGGCGGATTTCCCAGCAGGCATCGTAAATCTCCTTCACATTGCTTTCACAGCCCGGCGTGGCGATCACCTCTGAGCCGATCTCGTCGCGAAGCCAATCAAACCGTTCCCGGCTCATCTCTTCGGGAAGGATGGCCACCGATTCGGTACCCATGAGCTTGGAGTCAAAGGCTCCGCCACGGCAATAATTGCCGGTGGATGGCCACACGGCTTTGTGGTAGGTGGGGTCAAAGCCACCGGAGATGATCCGGGGGGCCAGGCAGCCGTAAGCTGCGCCCACCTTGTGTGCGCCGGTGGGGAACCACTTGCCCACGATCATGACAATGCGTGCATCCACCCCGGTGATGGACCGGGGTATTTCCAGGTGATTCACCTCCCCGAACAGTCCGCCATGCTCTTTGGGTTCATTTTTCCAGGTGATGCGAAAAAGGTTGAGCGGGTGGATCTCCCAAAGGCCAATCTCCCTGAGGCGTTCCTTAATATCCCCCGGAATCAGCGAAGGATCGCGCTGCTGTTCAAAAGTGGGCAGTAGGATGCCCCTTTCCCTGAAGCGCTTCACGGCATTCTCCAGTACCTGCTCATTGCTGATCTGATCAATGATTTCTATCATACGAAAATGGTTATAGTGAAATATGCATTGGGGGCTGCCGGACAAACACCGGTCCGGTAAGCCCTGTTAGTTCTTTCCGCCGGATAAAAGGTCCTTTGCACACTGCATGATGACAAGCATCTCTGCCGCCTTGTGCAATCTCACCTCCCTGCTTTCATCCTGTAAAAACTGCAGGCTAAGAATCCGGAAATCGGTTTTCGACAAAGTGGTGATGGCCGATGAAGTTTCAAAGACATACTCCTTTTCCCTTTCTGACAAGGTGCAGAGTACCCCATTCTCTTTACCGATGAGGTTGGTGGCCGACTCCAGCTGTGACAGGTAATAACCTTCATCACTATCGTAAAAGGAAGCGATGCCCAGGTGCAACGTTGGCTTTACCTTGTATGGGGCATCTGCGGTTGGACAGAAGGTGCGGCAGTTACCACACTCGTTGCAAAAGTCGGCGATATTCAGTATTTGCACCTCTTGCTCCACGGCGAAATGTCCATCCGGCTCCGTGCTGAAATCCTGGCCGTTGCTTCTGACAGCCTTCTGAAGGTTGAAAGCCACCGGCCTGGTGGTGGCTGCATAGTTGGCCAGGTTGGGACACACCGTGACACAGCTGTTACATAGCTCGTCACACTGCAGGCAGCGGCTGGCTTCCCGGACGATCTCTTCCTGACCCAGTGCTGACTGAACCAGCTTAAAATGCTTCCGGTCACCAGGCGGCAGCTCCCTGACGGGCGGGGCAAACTTCCTCCGGGCGCGCTCTAACATGATCTCCCTGGCCCCTGTTGCAGCTTCTTTTTTGGTGCGGGGCCACTGGTGCGAAAGTCCTGCCGCCCTGGTAATTTCCATGGCTGCCTTTCTGCCGTCGCCGATGGCTTTGATGGCTGTGGCAGCGCCCCGCATGGCATCCCCGCCGGTGAACACGTTATCCATGCGGGTCAGGTGGCTATCTGTCCCTGTCTGCAGCTGCTGCTCATCCATGAATCCTGTATGAATAAGCTGTCCGATGGCCGGTATGATGGTATCACAGGGGATGTCGAACTGGCTGTCTTCGATGGGAACCGGGCGCGGTCGACCTGAGCTGTCCGCCTCCCCCAGCGCCATTTTTTGGCACCGCAGGGCCTGCACCTTCCCCCCCTTGCTGACCACCTTCTCCGGTCCACACAAGGCCATGATTTGTATCCCTTCATCCATAGCAGCCCTGATCTCCCCGTGGTCGGCGGGCATCTCCATGACTGTCCGGCGGTAAACGATCGTAACGGCCCCATCATGGTCCACCAGCCGGTATGCGGTGCGGGCGGCATCCATGGCCGTATTGCCACCGCCGATGATCACAACATGCCTGCCCAGCTTCACTGCTTCTCCTTCACGCACCCTGAAAAGGAAGTCAAGCGGGTCGAGGACGCCGGCCGATTCAATGCCTTCAATGGTCAGCGGGGTGCTGAGGGGCGCCCCGGTGCCCACGAAGAGGTAGTCGGACCGGTTTTTTAGCTGATCGAACATCTGTTTGTCGACAGGGGTCTCATAGTGGATGCTGACACCCAGTGATCGGATGCGTGCCAGGTCTGACTCCATGGCCTCATCGGTGAGACGGAACCCAGGGATGGCATACTGGACCATTCCACCCGCTTTGCTGGCTTTTTCGTAAACATCAACGGAAAAACCTGCCATGGCCAGGAAATAGGCGCAGCTTAAGCCCGCTGGTCCGGCGCCGATAACGGACACCCTTAAGCCGTTGCCTGGAGCGGGCTCCGGGGTTGGCGCTGCCTGCAGGGAGTTAAAGCGCTTCACTTCACGGATCAGCAGCGGATCGTCGTAATGCACGCGGGTGCACTTGTTTTGGCACAGGTGGTCGCAGATCATGCCCGTGACACGCGGAAAGGGATTGGTTTGCAGTATGACCCCATGGGCTTTTTCAAACTCCTTGCGTGCCGTATAGTACATGTATTCCGGGATATCCTGGTGGGTGGCGCATGCATCGCGGCAGGGCGCCGAAATGCAGTCAAACAGACCAAGTTTGCGCGTTGTTTTGATGTCAGGCGGCAGCAGGTAATCCACCTTCCACCTGCTATCTCGCAGGACATCTGCGGCGTAGGCTGCGAGACAGCTCAGTGCTGCTTCCCCGCCCCCCCCATTTTCCGGCGAACGGGCCTCCTTGCTTTCGCCATGGGCCCTTGCTGGCAGCGAGGCGGCCTTTTGGGTGATCAGCTCATCCAGGCTGGTGGCACCCAGCTCTTGCATGTCTGAGACCACCTGCCCGATGTATTGCGGGAGGCGCATCATGCCGCCGGGCTTGAGCAGGTCGGTGCATGCAGTGACCGTTTTAAAACCGCAGGCCAGCAGCTCAGACAGGTTGAAGGCATCGGCCCCACCTGAGAAACTCAGCTGAAGCTTGCCGTCAAAGGCTTGCTGGAGCTTGTGGGCCAGGTTGACGGACAAGGGGTGCAATGCCCGCCCGCTCATGTACATCTGCTCAACCCCGGGGGGAAAGACATCTCGTTTGTTGAGCGACTCCAGTGTGTTGGTCAGCTTCAGCCCAAACTCACGCCCCTGCCTTTTGCCAAGCTCCCGGAGATTGCCGATGATACGCAGGGCATCCTCATATTTGAGGTCGTGCTCAAATGCCTGGTCGGGCACTACGGTGGAAAAGCCCATCTGCTCATTCAGGATCTTCCTCAGCCTTTCCGGACCCAGCAGGGTGGGGTTCAGCTTTACGTAGGTGTGCAGCCCCTGGTCCGATATTAGGTGGGTGGCTATCTGCTCTATTTCGTGGGCCGGACAGCCATGCATGGTGCTCAGGGTCACATTATCGGATAGTCTCGTGGGGATGTCCACCTCGTCGATGGCCGGGTAGAGGGGCCTGATTGCATCCAGCTTCCCGGCCAGCACACCGGAGCAGTCAGCCATCTGCCTGAAGAACCACTGCACGTTATCCTGCATGATCCCGTCCATGTTATAACCCACGCTCATGTTGAAGATCAGTCCGGGGACCCCCTTTCTTCCCAAGCGATGGTTGAGCAGGTGGATAATGATCCAGGCATTGATATATTCATCAGCGCTCTGCTGAATTTTCAGCTCCTGCGACCACTCGCAATTGTAGCCCTCATCCTGCATGTCGATGCAGGGCTTGGGCACTTCCAGTTCATCAAGGGTCTGCACCGTTTTCAGCTCGATATAGCTCGCACCCAGCAGCCAGGCTGCAACGATGTTCTGGGCCATCTGGCTGTGTGGTCCTGCCGCCACGCCAATGGGGGTATGCAGTGTCTGGCCGAAAAGCTCCGACCGGAGCCTGTCGCAGCTGACTGATCCACCTGGCGAAGACCGCTTATTATTTTGGAACTTGCCTGCCGGATCGAAAAATAGCTGGGAAGGAATGCCGAAATAGCTATCTTTATGATCCAGCTCGCGCAATGTGATGTGCAAGAGATCCTGGATGGGAAGGGGAAACAGTTGATCGGACATCGTTTGGTATTTTTTGTTTGGCGGACTTTACAACCTTTCCTGCCAAAAATAGACAATGTTTACCACATGGCGGAAAAAGAGTTTGCGGCCGTGATCCTGGCCGCCGGCGATTCCAGCAGGATGGGCCGGCCTAAACTTTCACTGCCGTCCAGGGACGGACAGTCTTTCTTGGAACACTGTGTGGGTGTTTTCCTGGCCTTTGGGTGCAGCCGGGTAGCCCTGGTGGTGAACACCAGGGGGTTTCCACTGGCCAGTGCATTGTCGTCCGGCCATCCTGCCCGGGTGATTCCTGCGCTCAACGCCTATCCTGGAAGGGGGCGTTTCTTTTCTGTTCAGACAGGCCTAAAGGCATTACAGCCGCCTGGTGCGGTTTTTCTTCACAATGTGGACAGCCCTTTTGTTGACAGGCGCATCCTGCAGATGCTGGCCGCCCACTCAGAAACGGCCGATTATGTGCGACCTGTGTTTGCCGGCCGTCACGGGCATCCTGTCCTCCTATCCGGGAAGGTGGTCATGGATGTGTTGGCGGAGAAAGGGGAAGTGGAGAATGTCCGCGATTACCTGAGCCGCTATTCCCAGCATTTTGTGGAGGCTCCCGATGACCGCGTACTGATCAATATCAATACCCCCGCAGACTACCGGCGCTACCTTACCGGCCACTGACCCATCCACACCGCACGCTTTTCCTGTCGCCCTGCGAAACTGCCCTCCTGGCACCGAAAGCTTTCCCTGTCCGCGTCGCGGGCTCCATCTGCATCGTCGCGGGCCTGTCTTCAGGCGTAGAGTCTCATCAGAACCTTTTCGGCCGTCATGGGGGCGTTGAAGTCGGGCTCGTAATCCGGATTGAATGCCATGATGGCGTTCTGGATGGCAAAATAAGCCCCGATGCCATACATGAGGGGCGGTTCACCCACGGCCTTGGAGCGCAGGATGGCCGCTTTGGGGCCCCTGGCGGGCAGGGGGATGCATTGCAGGTCGGCTGGAACGGAATAGATGTCGGGCACCTTGTAGGTGGACAGGCTGTTGGAGAGCAGCCTGCCTTTGGCGTCATAGGACACCTCTTCCATGGTCATCCAACCCATCCCCTGGGCCAGTGCCCCTTCTACCTGTCCCATGTCAATGTCGATATTCATGCTGTTGCCAAAATCGTGCACAATCAGCACCTTGTCAAAGGAATAATTACCCCTGATGCAATCTACGCGGGCCACCAGCGCTGCGGTGCCATAGGCGTGGTAGGCAAAAGGTTCTCCCCTGGCGGTTTCCCTGTCGAAATGGACCAGCGGGGTAGCGTAATGGCCCTGTTCAGAAAGGCAGACCCTGTCCAGGTGCGCCGTTTTCACCAGTTCTTCCCAGGTCAGCTTACTGCGCCTGCCCTCAACCAGCACCCACTCATCTTTGAGGCTGATCTGCTTCCAGTCCGCCTTCAGGATCCCGGCAGCAGTTTTTCTCAGCCGGTTAATCAGCTGATTGCAGGCTATCTCAGTGGCTTTGCCGTTGAGGTCGGCCCCCGAGCTGGCGGCGGTGGGAGAGGTGTTGCTGACCCGTGTGGTATTGGTGGTTTCCACCTTGACCCGTTCCGCACTGATGGAGAGGGTTTGGGCAGCCACCTGCAGCAGCTTGGTGTTCACGCCCTGGCCCATCTCTATGGCGGCGGTGCTGATTCCCACGCTGCCATCCTGGTAGATATGCACGAGGGCCCGCGCCTGGTTCATGGATCGGTTGGTGAAGGAGATCCCGAAGCATACGGGCATGATGGCCAGGCCCTTCTTCTCTGTCTCGTTTTTTACATTGAAGCGGGCCACCTCCTCCGCTATCTTCTCCATTTGCCAGGTTTTGTCCATCAGGCGGAAGCATTTGCCAATATTGACGTTCCGGGCCACCTGGCCATACTGGAACCGGTCATTTTCCCGAAGGAAATTTTTTTGCTGGATCACCCTTGCGGGGACTTTCAGCTGGTGGGCGGCTTTGGCAATGGCCGACTCCATGATGAACATCCCCTGGGGGCCGCCAAAGCCCCTGAACGCAGTGTTTGGCGGCAGGTGGGTCCGGCAGCTGTAGGCTGTCACCTCGGTATTGGGGATGAAATAGCTGTTGGTGGAATGGAAGAGGCTGCGGTCAAGGATGGCGGGCGACAGGTCGGCAGCGGCGCCCCCGTTCTGATAGAATGTGGCTTTGTAAGCAATGATCTTCAACTCCTTGTTGAGTCCGATTTTAAAATCAGCGCTGTAGGGGTGGCGCTTGCCTGTCATCCGCATATCGTCCATCCGGTGCAGTATGACCTTGACGGGCCTGTTGAGCTTTTGTGCTGCCAGGGCGGCCATGCAGGCATAGGCGGTGGCCTGGTCTTCCTTGCCGCCAAAGCCCCCACCCAGGCGTGTCACATCCACTTCCACCCGGTGCATGGGCACCCCCAGCACCCCTGAGGCCGCCTTCTGCACGTGGGTGGGCCCCTGGGTGGAAGACCTGATTTTCAGGTGTCCGTTTTCCATCATGTAGGCGTAAGATCCCTGCGTTTCGATGTAGAGGTGCTCTTGCCCACCTGACTCAGTGCTGCCTTCCACAATGTGCTCGCATTGATCCCAGGCTGTTTCCACCTCACCCATGCGGAAGGTGGAAGGCGGAACCAGCAGCATGCCACGCTGATGTGCCTCCCTGGCATCAGTCACCGCTTCCATCTCTTCGATCTCTGCCCGGATATGCCGCAGGGCTTTGCGGGCCGTATGCTCATCCCTGGCCACCACAAGGGCCAGCGGCTGTCCATTGAACACCACCTTCTCTTCGGCGAACAGCGGCTCATCGGGAACGATCCCACCGATCTGGTTTTTGCCCGGGATATCGCTGGCTGTCAGGACGGCCGCCACCCCGTCCAGGGCCTCTGCCCCGGATGTGTCGAGCCGGATGATGCGGCCGTGGGCGGTTGGGGAGGGAAAAACCACCCCGTAAAGGGTGCCGGTCCGCACGGGAATGTCGTCAACATAAAGTGACCTGCCGGTCACATGGGATATGGAATCGATGTTTTTCATTCGTCAGGCATTTGATCCGTGAGATCTTTCAAACGGAAAAGGTCGGGGAAGAGCTTCAGGAAGTGGGCGTAAAACAGCTGACGTGCCAGCAGCCGCTTGTAGTTTTTGCTTCCGCGGATGTCGCTGATGGGGGTGATCTCCTGGTCAAGGATCTTTGACGCCTCCCTAAGCGTGCGGGCGTTGAGAGGCCTTCCTGTCAAAAACCTGCTCGTTTCCCTGAGAAACAACGGAATGGGGGCTACACCCCCGGCAGACACCCTGGCTTCACGGATGACCCCCTCTTCGGTGCGGATCATCATGGCACCGTTTACGCTGGCGATATCCAGGGTGTTTCGCTTGCTGACCTTCTCGAAGTTGAACGCCGTATTCTTCCCCGGTAAGGGAAAGCTAAGGGACGCCACGATCTCATGATCTTTCTTGTTCAGTTGCTTGTAGCCCTGGAAAAAATCTTCCAGCGGCACCGTCTTTTTCTCTCCTGTCTTGTTGTCTGCCAGCAGGAGTTCACTGTTCAGCGCCAGGAAGAAGATCACCAGGTCGGCAATGGGTGAGGCATTGCATATGTTTCCGCCAAGGGTCCCCATGTTCCGGATCGGCTCGGATGATACCAGGAAGAAATATTCCTCCAGCCTTGGGAAATTTAGGCGCATCACCGGTGAATGCATGATATCGGTGGCGGTGGCGGCTGCACCGATCACACAGCGGTCGTCTTTCCTGTTCACCCCTTTCAGGTCTTCACGGTCAAACAGCAGCACAGGCTCTGCCTCTGCCATATCGTCGGGTTTCTGGACCATGAGGTCCGTGCCCCCGCCGATCATCGTGCCCGATGAGGGGATTGCGGCGGACTGGTCATTCATTGCACTCAGCCGCTCGGGGATGCCAACGAACCAGGGGGGAAGATAGGCCTGGCTGACCAGCCAGCCGATGGGGTTGTCCGGATCCTTTTCCTTCAAGACATCGGACAGGGTGATGGCGGCCTGCCGGATCGATTGATAACCCGTGCAACGGCATATGTTACCGCTCACTGCGTCGATGGCCTTTTGGGGTGCTGATGGACTGTTTTGCATGCTGTGACAGGTGAGCGAAACCACAAAGCCAGGCGTGCAGAAGCCACACTGTGTGCCGTTATGGTCCACCATGGCCTGCTGGGCCGGATTCAAACTGTCCCCGCTGATGCCCTCCACCGTCACGATGTGCTTGCCCGCTGCATTGCCCAGTGGTGTCAGGCATGAGACGATGGTTCGGTATTCGATGCGACCCCCTGTGAGGCGCCCTTCAAGGACAGTGCAGGCACCGCAGTCGCCCTCACGGCATCCAATTTTGGTGCCTGTCAGGTGTTCATGATAGCGGATGAAATCCAGCAGGGTGGTGCCCGGTTTTAATGTGGTACCAACTTCCTTGTCGTTCAGTATAAATCGAATCATATATTCTTCGCTGGTGGTGTGCCCTAATGGGTTATCAGACACATCCGGGTTTGCAGAAATGAATCAGCCAGCCGGTTAATCCTTCTTCAGATGGACATCCATTTGCGGGAAGGGGATATTGATGCCCTCGGCATTGAAGGCGTCATACACCTTTTGGTGGATGTCAAAGTTCAAAGGCCAGAAATCCGACGATCTGGCCCAGGCCCTGACGGTGATGTCCACTGAGCTGTCGTTGAGGTTGGACAAGAATATCAGCGGTTCAGGCTCCTTGAGTACCCGTTCATCTTCAGACAGGATCTTCTCCAGTATCCCTTTGGCCTTCTGGAAGCTGTCGCCGTAAGCAATGCCGAAAACCCACTGTGCCCTTCGGCTTGGGTGGATTGAATAATTGGTGACGGATGCGGTGGAGAGTCCACCGTTGGGGATGACGATTTCGACACTGTCGGGTGTTTTGAGTATGGTATTGAATACCTGGATCTCCTGAACGGTCCCCATGAATCCCTGTGCCTCAATAAAATCACCCACTTTAAACGGTTTGATGAGCAGGATGAGCACTCCGCCGGCAAAATTTTGAAGCGTCCCCGACAAAGCCAGGCCAACCGCCAGTCCGGCAGCACCCAGGATGGCGATGAAGGAGGTCATGGGAATGCCGGCATAGCTCAGCACGCTGATCACCACCAGCAATTTGAGCAGGATGCTTACCACGCTCTTGAGGAAGCTCCTCAGTGAGGGGTCCACCTCGCGCTTTTCGAGCATGTTGTAAAACAGGCGGCCCACCCTTCCTGCAAGCCACAATCCCAGGATAAGCAAAACAATGGTGATCAGAAAACGCAGTCCGTAAAGCATGACCACTTCGGTGATCATTTGCATGATGCCCTCACTGCTGATGTTGAGAAGTTTCATGGTGTAGGAGTTTAAGCTGCACAATGTACAGCGGTGATTACTTGCCGATGGCCTTTATTATCATAGCAAAAGTAAACGATTTTTTTTCTTTTTACTCATACCGTGTCATGCCGTGTGCTCCGTGGTTTAAATTATCATCACTATATTTGACGGAGACAAGCTAAGGAATTTGATGGAGGCAATCTACGGACTGTCCCGCTTGTCTTAAAAAGCAATGTATGCACATTCATGTAGTTGACTGGCTGGTTATTGCGGCTTTTTTGCTGGTGAGCATCGGCATTGGCCTGTATATGTCGCGGCGTGCCGGGCGCAGCACCGGTGATTTCTTTCTGACGGGCCGTAATCTCCCCTGGTATGTGGCAGGAACCAGCATGGTGGCTACCACTTTTGCGGCCGACACACCCCTGGCCGTTACAGAGCTGGTGGCACAGAGCGGGATCAGCGGTAACTGGCTTTGGTGGAATATGCTTTTTGGCGGCATGCTCACCGTTTTTTTCTTTGCCAGGTTGTGGCGCCGGGCCAACATCATGACCGACGCGGAGTTTGTCTCCATTCGCTATTCAGGGAAGCCCGCCCGTTTCCTCCGGGGTTTCAGGGCGGTTTATATCGGGGTATTCATGAATGCCATCGTCATGGCCTGGGTGAACCTGGCCATGGTAAAGATCCTCCAGGTGATGTTCCCGGGTCTGCTGGTATTTGGCCATGCAGGGTTTGAGCTGGCCGGCATCACCATCAGTTCGCACCTGGTGCTGGTGGGGGGCATGATGGCTTTTGTGGCCTTTTATTCATCCCTGTCGGGCTTGTGGGGGGTCTCTCTCACCGACACTTTTCAGTTTGTCATCGCCATGGGAGGCAGCATCATCCTGGCATTTGTGGCCCTGAATCATGTGGGTGGGGTGAGCGGACTGCAGGAGCAGCTGTCTGATGTGGGCTGGGTCTTTGACTTCTTCCCGGTGATTGAAGGTGGCGAGCGTGTTGTATCGGCCGGTGGCATGCTACAGATGAGTGTGGTCGCCCTGGTGGCCTACCTGGGCGTGCAGTGGTGGGCGAGCTGGTACCCGGGTGCCGAGCCGGGTGGGGGAGGCTATGTGGCCCAGCGGATGATGTCAGCCCGGGATGAAAAACACTCCCTGCTGGCCACCCTGTGGTTCCAGGTGGCACACTTTGCCATCAGGCCCTGGCCGTGGATCATCGTGGCCCTGGTGGCCCTGGTGATGTACCCCAATGAGGCCGACAAGGGCGCTACCTATGTGATGGTCATACGTGACCTTTTGCCCACCGGACTGCTGGGGTTGCTGCTGGCCGCCTTCCTGGCTGCTTATATGTCCACCATGGCCTCGCAAACAGTATGGGGCACCTCCTATATCATCAACGACCTCTTCAGGCCATTCATCAAACCCGGGGGCAGCGAACGTTATTACGTGAAGGTGTCGCGCATCACCACTTTTGTGCTCATGCTCTTCAGCCTCATTGTCACCACCCAGTTTGAGATGATCAGCGATGCATGGCGCTTCATTCTTGCCTGCAGCGGGGGTATCGGACTGGTACTTCTGCTGCGCTGGTTCTGGTGGCGAATCAATGCGTGGTCCGAAATAGCCGCCATGATAGCTCCCTACGCCGTCTACCCCATATTGGTCTTTCATTTTGGCCTCAGCTATGAGAGCACCCTGATTGTGATCGTACTGTGGTCGACCCTTGTCTGGCTGACAGTCACCTTCCTGACCAGGCCAACCCATCCAGACACACTCAAGTCGTTTTATGAGAAGGTCCACCCCGGCGGTCCCGGATGGAAAGTCATTGCGGAGCAGATGCCTTCCGTAAAAGGGGACAAAGGGTACCGGACCCTCTTTATCAACTACCTGGCGGGCTGTGTTTTGGTCCTTTTCAGCCTCTTTGGCATTGGCCGCCTGATCTTTGGAGAATACCTGGCCGCACTCCTCTATTTCTCCCTTGTGGCTGTGGCTGTCGCCGTAATCTATTACAACCTGTCACGCACGGGATGGGACAAGGTGATCCGCTGATTCCGGGTCCACGGCGCGCGGCAGCATCCGGCAATAAGGGCAGGGGAGTGGCGTTTTAAGAACAGTTGAATTGATCATTGGATGAAGATGTTGTCAAAGCTCCGCAGCCTGTGCCTATTGTTCATGCTAATCACCACCGGCCAGCAGGCTTACCCTGCTCAGCCCGGCGGTGTGGACCTGCCTGACCCGGCGCAGCTGCTCAGCAGGTATGTGCAGATTCCGTCGGTTTCCGGTGAGGAGAAGGAGGCCGGGGAATTTTTGGCCGGGCTTTGCCGGGAACACGGTCTTCATGTGCGTGTGTTCACTGATGCTCCCGACAGTTACAATTTTTCCGCGTCCCTTTACCCCCTGGATAGCCGCAAGCCCAATATCGTGTTCATGACCCACCTGGATGTGGTGCCTGCCGGTGAACCGGAAGGGTGGACCTATCCCCCCTTTTCCGGCACCATCGCAGATGGGATGGTTTGGGGGCGTGGTGCCATCGACAACAAAGCCATGGGGGTGATGCAGCTGCTGGCCATCCTGCCTTATGTGGAGCTGGCGGCATCGGTCGACCTGCCCTACAATGTCAGCCTGCTGGCGGTCTCAGGGGAGGAGACCGGCGGCGACAAAGGGGCCCGGATCATAGTGGAGGAGTTCCTGGATGAACTCAACCCCATGGTGGTTTACGGGGAGGGGGGCGCCGGACTCACCGGCCTGCTGGGCACATACCCTGAACTACCTGTTTTTGGCCTTGGGGTGGCACAAAAACGGCGCCTGTTTCTTGCCATCGAATCCCGTGTGGCTGCGTCGGGCCATGGCTCAGTGCCCCGGGAGCGCTATCCCACCCGGGAGGTGGTGAACGCCACCAAGGCCTTGCTGGACGCCAGGCCAAAGATCACGATCTCGCCCACCGTCAGTGAAGCCCTCTTGATGATGTCGGCCCATGAAAGGGGCGTCAGGCGGAGCATCATGCGGCGGATCGACTTCTACGGGCCGCTCTTTGGGCGCTTCGTAAGGAACGATCCCCTCATCGCATCCATGCTCACCAACACCATTTCCCTGACCAGCCTTACCAGCGCGGAAGGAGCCTACAACCAGATCCCTACCCACTCACGGGCGGTCTTTGACTGCCGGCTGCTGCCGGAGACCGATGAGGCGCGCTTTTTAGATCACATAGCCCGCATCATATCTCCCTATGAGGTAGACATGCAGGTGATTCAATCGGGCCCGCCAGCCCCCGCCTCTGAGCAGGGAATATTCTACCGTGCCATGGAGGAGAGCCTCCATGATGTCTTCGAAGAGGCACTCGTTGTTCCCTTTTTGTTTGTGGCCATCAACGACAACCGTTTCTTTCGCAGGGCCGGCGTGCCAGCCTACGGCTTGCTTCCCGCCATCATGTCCGAAGAGCTGATGGAGTCCATCCATTATTTTGACGAGCGTTTTCCCATTGACGCACTCCATAAGGGGATAGCGGTATACGGCAGTCTGATCGACAGGCTGATGGCCCTATAATGGCCATTCAACGGATGGGTTAACCGGCCATGGGGAGGATCACCCGGCACTGATGGTGACCTCAAAGGGGATTGATTGCCGGTGCGGGGTCAACTCCCGGTCTCTCATGAGCAAAGTCCCGATCCCACATAAAACATTGCAGGAACAATGGTGTTATACCTACTGAAAAAAAAGACGTGCCTATGTTGATCTCTGCGGGAACAAAAATGATTGCCAGCTTAAGTAAACCCCGTTTTGACAGGTGGCATCATGATGCCGTCGGCTTGCAGCAGCGTGTGTTCAACTCTTTACTTGCCAGGGGGAGAAAGACCCGCTTCGGAAAGGCGCACGGATTTGAACAAATATCAGGTTACGAAGGGTTTAAGAAGCGGGTGCCCATACGCGACTACGAGGGCTTTTCGCCCTACATTCAAAGGATCCTCAAGGGGGAGCATGATGTCCTCTGGCCGGGACGTCCCATGTATTTCTCCAAAACCTCGGGGACCACTTCGGGGGCTAAGTATATTCCCATAACAAGGGAATCCATGCCTTACCATATCCGATCAGCCCGGAATGCCCTGCTAATGTACACCTTGAAAACCGGCCGGACCGATTTTGTCAGGGGCAGGATGATATTTATTTCAGGCAGTCCGGATCTGGACACCAGCCAGGATATTCCCACAGGCAGGCTAAGTGGCATTTCCCACCGCCACGTGCCTAAATATCTGCGCAACAGGCGACTGCCCTCTTATGACGTAAACTGTATCACCGACTGGGAAAAGAAGCTGGATGCGGTGGTGGACGAAAGTGCCGGTCACTCTTTGAGCCTGATCAGCGGGATCCCCCCATGGGTAGAGATGTATTTCGAGCGTTTGCTCAGCCGCACGGGTAAGTCCCATGTGGCGGACGTCTTTCCGGATTTTTCCCTTTTCGTATATGGTGGGGTGAACTTCAAGCCATACGAAAAGAAGTTTCAGCAGCTCATCGGCAGGGAGGTCCCGTCTCTTGAGACCTTTCCGGCCTCGGAGGGGTTTATTGGCTTCCAGGATGAGTGGCCCTCGGAGGGTTTGTTGCTGATCCCCGACGGGGGAATTTTCTTCGAGTTTATTCCGGCGGATCGCTTTGATGATGACGATCCCCCCCGCTTGTCCCTGGCGGAGGTTCAGGAAGGTGTTAACTATGTGATGATACTGAATACCAATGCCGGACTATGGGGGTACAACATAGGCGACACCGTGCGCTTTGTTTCGCTGAACCCCTTCCGTTTTGTGCCCACGGGCCGCCTGAGCCATTACACCTCTGCCTTTGGAGAGCATGTGATCGCACAGGAAGCGGAGGACGCCATCACCCGCGCTGCCGCCGCCACCGCTGCGGTGGTGAACGAGTTTACCCTGGCGCCGTTTGTGGACAATCCCGATGGACTGCCCTGCCATCAGTGGTTTGTGGAGTTCAGCAAGCCGCCGCGCGACATGCAGGCATTTGCAGCCAACCTGGATAAGGCCTTGCAGGAGAGGAACACCTATTACAAGGACCTGGTGACGGGCCGCATCCTGCAGCCTGCACTTGTGCAGCCAGTCCCTAAAAACACCTTCCGGCAGTATATGAAGTCCATCGGCAAGCTGGGCGGACAAAACAAGGTGCCCCACCTGTCCAATGAGCGTAAGATCGCCGACTGGATCCTGGAGCACCTTGACAAGAGGTCATAGCCAGGGGGATGCTGCCCTTTCATTTAGGGTCTGACTGTAACCCCCCATGCCATGCGCCGGCAAGGGCTGTTTCCCTGCCGGCCCGTGCGCACCCACCCGGGCATTACCATCACCCTGCGTTCACTATTTGATGATGTCGCTTTCGGGCAGCCCGTATTCCTCTTCCATGCGGATGTCCATCCCTTCGAGGGCATCCAGGATGGGGTTGTAAATACCCGGAATCACAGGGATGTGCACCCCTTTTTCAGCGATCTGTCCGGCGAGCACCATCTCTACACCCACTGCTGCGGGCAGTGCGACCGTGCGTGCGATGGCGGTATCGGTTTCCTGTGTGCCGAAATCGAGCATGGACGACTTGATCACCTCTTTGCTGCCATCCGGATAAGATGCCAGGAAGACATGCTGCATGGCCACCATGTCGCGTTCGGTCCTGCCGATCATCATCTTCTCAATCATCAGGTCGGAGACGATCTCAAAGGGGGTGTCCTGGCGGCGGCCCATGCGGGTGTTTTCAAACAGGCCCAGCCACTCCATGGCCTGCATGGCGTGTGCATCGGGGGCGATATTCAGATGGCGGGCCACCTTGTCCCTGATCCCCTCAGCCTCTTCTTCGCCTATCAGCATGGCCACCATCTCCGCATAGGTTTTTCCGGTGAAATCGTGGGTGTCGTTGGTGAGGAGTTTCAGTGCTTTCATGGCATCCATGCTTTCACACCAGCCCGGGTGGCGGAATGTGCCACGCATCATGGTTTTTGTCTCCGGGATCCCGTAGAGCTCGATGTAGGGCATGCTGTCGCGGTTGGGGTAGATGTCCAGTTTACCCACCTTGGGGAAGTCCACTGAAAGCGGATTCTTGAACAGGTCTTCCGTGGGAACGTAGACCTCTTTGCCGTGGCGCAGGTAGCGCCCGTCGTTATTACCGGCCAGCACCACCCCTTTCGGACTCCAGGAGAACTTATAGCGGAAGGGGTTGTCGTCGGCGATCTCCGGCGCAGGAAGGGCACCGCAGATGCTGTAGAACTCGTCAATTTTTCCGTCCTTTCCGTGCACGTGGTCGATGATGCGCATGGCTGACATGTGATCAATGCCCGGGTCCAGTCCCAGTTCGTTGAGGATGATGATGCCCGCATCCCTTGCTTCCTGGTCCAGTGCCTTCATTTCGGGCTTCACATAGGAGGTGGTGACCATGTTTTTCTTGTGCCTGATACAGTGCTTGGCCACCATGATGTGGTGGATCCATGGCAAGAGGCTGACCGTCAGATCATGCTTCTGTACCATCTTGTCCAGTGTGTCGATGTCGTCCACTGTCCATTCCATGGCGGTACCCCCGGGGTGACCGTCAATCATGGCATCCGCCTTGGATTTCGTACGGCTGGCAACGGTTACCAGCACATCTTTCTCTAACAAATAGGTGACGATGGGTTTAACCACCATCCCTGCGCCAAGGATCAAAACTTTGTTCATTGCGTTAACTCTTTAAGGATTACTATATGGATTGTTCGTTTTAATGTTCAGGCCAAATGCGCCCACAGACTAAAGGTGATGGCTGATGTATTCGAATGCCGGGGTCAGCTTCCCCTTGTGAAGGATGAGCGCCTTTTTGATGGCCGGGGGCAGATCCAGGTTTTCGAACCCGGCATCGTAATTGGCCCCGGCAATGGCGGGGACAAATGGAAAGAGGGCATCTGCAAAGCTCATGGATGCATCGAAAGGCAGTTCACTGGGCAGTATATCCACGGCCATGACCAGTATGCCGTGTCCCGCAAAGCCCATGGCGGGCTTGCGTGTGTCGGGATTGTAGACAAATACCGGGTCTTCAATGGCCGTTCCCTTGTGGGTGCATTCTATTGACCCGTCGGGGTCGCAGGTTACATCGCCGATCACGGTGAGTTTGGGTTGTCCCCCGCGGAAAAGTTTTTCCAGGTAGTCTTTGGTCACGATACGGGGATAGCGGTCGTCCCAGTACATGCAGTTCATCAGGATGGTCAGGTGGGGAATGTATTGTTCGAAGTCGTTTTCGTACAGGTTCGGATTCTTGTAATAATCCTGCAGTTCGAAGGCGGCTCCGTCTTTTCTCCTGGAAAGGTCTTCCTCTTTGAAGACCACCTTATGGATCACATTGCCCGGAAGGGAGTTATCTTTCTTCAGCTCCAGGAGCTGCCGGGGGGTGATCTCCCTGGAAGGCAAGAGGTTGGCGATCTCCTGGGCCCCGATCGACACATTGCCGTAGCCTGTAAAACCGATGGTGAAAGGCTGCAGCTCTTTGGGCAGTCCCTTTTCAGCGATCTGCCTGCCCACGGCCGATACAGCCTCCCTGGCCTCCCGGAGCGAACCATAATGCTGGGACTGCTTTACACCCAGGAATGGATTGTCTCCATGGCCCAATGCTTTCAACCGCTGACCCATGCTCCACAGGGAGTTGATCATGCCGGCCAGACCGGCATATTTACCAAAAAAGATCAGTCGCTTGTTTTGATCATCCGCAATGCATTCGTAATCGATCAGGTTCACCCCTTTCTCCATCATGGCCTTTAACATGGGCATATTGTAAGGCTGCCCCTTGATCACGTGACTAAAGAACACGTAGGTTTTGTTGTGCTCGAAGGCCTCGATGGGAATCTCTTTCACACCGAATATGACGGGACAATCCCGCAGGTCTTTCTCAACCCGTGCGCCGGCGTCCAGGTATTCATGGTCGGTAAATACCCTTTTGGGGGATGTTTGGGCCACAACCTGCAGGCCGTGGGAGGCCATTAATTTCTTCGCGTGGGAGGGCGTAATGGGCGTGCGCCGCTCCATGAGGTATTTGTCCTCATGCCTAATTCCGATCACTGCAGCCATAAGCTATGTATGTTTTTCGTTTATGATCCTTTGCATCATGCGGTGGCAAATATACATGAATTTTTCTCGAGCGAAATGTCACACAGACGCGCGAAAAAGAACATACAAAAAAAGGTGGGCAGTGCCTGCAGTGAATCAGGGTGCTGACTGGAGAAAATGCCGGCAATTTTCTTCGATGCGCTGGCCGATATCCCCGGTGGGCGTTTTGATGAACTTCTCCCCGGTGATGTTCTCATACAGTTCAATGTAGCGATCGCTCACTTCCCGGATGAATTCATCGTCCATCTCGGGGATGGACTGTCCTGGCTGTCCGTTGAAGCCATTCTCCATCAGCCACTCCCTCACAAACTCCTTTGAGAGCTGCTTCTGGGGCTGGCCGGCAGCCAGCCGTTCTGCATAGCCATCCAGGTAGAAATAGCGTGATGAGTCGGGGGTATGGATTTCATCGATGAGGTAAATCCTGCCATTGGCCAGGCCAAATTCATACTTTGTGTCCACCAGGATGAGCCCTTTGTCGCGGGCCATGTCGCTGCCCCGTTTGAACAGTTGGCGGGTGTAGTCTTCGAGGATTTCGTAGTCCCTGCGACTCACCAGTCCCTGCGCCAGGATCTCCTCCCTGGAGATGTCTTCGTCGTGCCCGATCATTGCTTTGGTCGTTGGGGTGATAATGGGTTCGGGAAAGGCCTGGTTCTCCTTCATGCCATGCGGCATGGGCACACCGCACAGGCTCCGTTTTCCCTGCTTGTACTCACGCCAGGCGTGGCCGCACAGGTAGCCCCTGATGACCATCTCCACCTTAAAAGGCGCGCAAAAGATGCCGGCAGTGACCATTGGATCGGGTGTGGCGGTCTTCCAGTTGGGCACGATATCGGCCGTGGCATCCAGGAACTTTGCGGCTATTTGGTTGAGGACTTGTCCCTTGTACGGAATGCCCCTGGGCAAGACCACGTCAAAGGCTGAAATGCGATCGGTGACCACCATGAGCATCCGTTCATTGTCGATCGTGTATACGTCACGGATCTTGCCCTTGTAATACCCTGTTTGTCCCGGGAAACGGAAATTGGTTTCTGTTACTGCTTTCATAGCTTGTTTTTATTGGATGGATTGGTCGGGGACCTGGATTCACCGTTTGATCACTGTCCGTCACCGTTCTCCTCCCCAGGCGGTTTGGGCGGCACATGCTCGTAGGCTTCAATAATTCTTGTCACCAGTTCGTGCCGCACCACATCCCTCTCGTTAAGGAAGATGAACTCGATCCCCTTGATGTGGTTGAGGATTTTTACCGCCTTTAGCAGTCCTGACAGCTGGTGCTTGGGCAGGTCTATCTGGGTGATGTCTCCCGTGATGATAAAGCGCGCTGATTTGCCCATGCGGGTAAGGAACATTTTCAGCTGGTTTTCCGTTGCGTTCTGTGCTTCATCCAAAATGGCAAACGCATTGTCCAGTGTTCTTCCGCGCATGAAAGCCAGGGGGGCGATCTCTATGGTGCCGTCTTCCAGGTAGGTTGCCAGCCGCGCAGGCGGGATCATGTCGCGCAGGGCATCGTAGAGGGGCCGCAGGTATGGATCCAGCTTGTCTTTCAGGTCGCCCGGCAGAAAACCGAGGTTCTCACCGGCCTCCACGGCCGGCCGTGCCAGGATGATCCGTTTCACCTCTTTGTTTTTCAAGGCCCTGACAGCCAGGGCTACGGCGGTATATGTTTTTCCTGTCCCTGCCGGACCGATGGCGAAGAGCATGTCGTGCTTTTTGAAGCTGGAGACCATCCGGCGCTGGTTGGGAGAGCGCGCCTTGATGGCCATGCCGTTGCGGCCGTAAAGGAGGACCTCCCCATTCTTTTCATCCGTTTGCACCTGGGGCAGGTAGCCGTTGTCGTGGGCCATTATCTCCAGGATGTTTTCTTCCGTCAGCTTGCCGTAGCGTTCAAAGTGCGCCATCATCAGCGAAAACTTTCCCTCAAAGAAGGCCGTCTCATGCTCATCCCCGATCACGATCAGTTCATCACCCCGTGAGATGATTTTGAGCTTGGGAAAAATGTTTTTCAGAAGCTGGAGCTTCTCTTCCTGGAGTCCAAAGAGGTCGGGAGGATGGATTCCCCCCACATTGATTGTTTTCTCCCCCATTAATTCATTACTTTTGATGTGAATGCAAAATAACAATAATTTTGTCAAATAAAGCAGTCCCGTAAAACACTTTCCCCTTTCCGGGGACCTTAATACAAGACCCATGACGATCATCACATTGACCAGCGACTGGGGTACAGCCAATCATTATGCCGGGGCTGTCAAAGGAGCCCTGTACAAGCAGGCTCCAGGTGCCAGGGTGGTGGACATTTCGCACGACATCGACTGTTATGACATCATGCAGGCCAGTTTTGTCCTCAAGAACGCCTGGCCCAACTTCCCGGAAGGGAGCATCCACCTGGTGGGGATCAACAGCGAGGGGGGCATCGACAGTCCGCACATCGCCGTGGAGTACCAGGGCCACTATTTCATAGGTGCCGACAACGGTATTTTTTCCCTGCTTTTTGACGGCCAGCCCACCCGTGCCGTCGAGCTGGACATCATACAAGATTCCGACTTTTTTACGTTCTCTACACGCGATGTCTTTGCCAAGGCAGCGGCCATGATCGTTGCAGGGAAATCGCTGGAAG
>SKNE01000257.1 GCA_007120675.1 Bacteroidales bacterium | reverse complement strand
TCCCTGGGGTTGTCCTTGAAGACCTTTTCCAGCTTTTCCAGGTCGATGTTTCCCTTGAAGGGATGGTAGCGTGTGGTGTCGGCGGCCTCATCGATGGTACAGTCCACCGCCACGGCCCTGCGGAACTCAATATGTCCCTTGGTGGTGTCGAAGTGGGCGTTGCCGGGCACCAGGTCGCCCTCCTTGATCATGGCGGAAAACAATACGTTCTCCGCAGCCCTGCCCTGGTGTGTGGGTACGAAGTAAGGCATGCCCAGCAAGTTGTTCATCACCTCCTTCAGCTTGAAGTAGGAGGCCGATCCGGCATAGCTCTCGTCGCCCAGCATCATCTCTGACCACTGGTGGTGACTCATGGCGCCGGTGCCTGAATCGGTCAGGAGGTCGATGAAGACCTGGTCGCTGCGCAGGTTAAACAGGTTATAGCCTGCCTCACGGATCCACTGCTCGCGCTCTTCGCGGGTGCTGCGGCGGATAGGCTCTGTGACTTTGATTTTATAGGGTTCTGCAAAAGGTAATTCCATGGCAAAAACAGATTACAAATGAAACAATGGCGGGGTGGCTTGGTGGGTGATATGTGCCGGAGAAGGACCGGCCGGCCATCAGAAAGCGTATTCGTCCCGCCGCTTCAGGTTGCGATAGATCTGTTTGGGTGTGGAAACAGTGTCCATGGTTCAGGAAAGGATTGATGTACAAATATACACGAAAGTAAATTAATCGTATTTTTGTCTCGGCCAGAATGCCTCACAATTACCCGTACCATGAGCCTGATCGCCCGTTTCATTCTGCGTCTTTTTGGCTGGAATATCTATTCCAGGGTGTCGCTGGATATCCCCAAGGCGGTGATCATCATGGCCCCCCACACCAGCAACTGGGATTTTGTCATTGGCCGGCTTGCATTTTTCCTTTACGGCATCAAACCCAAGATACTGATCAAGAAGGAGGCTTTTGGACCAATCCTGGGTCCTGTGCTTCGCTGGTTCGGCGGCATCCCTGTCGACAGGGGCCATAGCCAGAACACGGTGAAGAAAATCACAGAGGAGTTCAATAAGCACGACCGGTTCTACCTCTTGATTACTCCGGAGGGAACCAGGAAGCGGGTGAACAGGTGGAAAAAGGGATTTTATTTCATCGCCAAAACAGCGGAAGTGCCGGTTTTTTGCGGGTTCCTGGACTACCGGAAGAAGGAGGGTGGCGTCGGCATGATGGTGGAACCAAGTGGTGATTTTGAGAAGGACTTTGCTTTGATTGAGGATTTCTACCGCGACAAGGAAGCCCGTCACCCGGAGCGCTTCAACCTCACTGGCTCAGAAAGAGCCTGACAAAGAGGGTGTAATTGAAATAATAACCCTCGTACTCTTCACCCAGCCTGATCATGCTGTAGCGCGTTCCCCCGCCAAGGGCCAGGGCGTAGCTGTCGCCCAGGTCCATGCGCAGACCCAGGGAGGCATAGCCACCCATCCCGATCCCGTCATCACGAAAATCGTAATGGGTGTCGCTGATGTTGCGGATGCTGTAACTCTGTCCCTCAATGCGCGCCCTGTTTTCCCGCACCCGGGTGTTGACCAGGCTCACACCCCCTTCCACAAATGGATGGATGGTGCCACCCGGAATGATGGTTGTGTGCTGGATGCCCAGTTGTATCTCCGACCTTTCTTCCACCCCTGAAAGCGGGTAACGCACCACATTGTCCCCTTCGATGAAGCTGGGCTTGTCAAGCTCCAGGGTGAACTGATCATCCACCCTAAGGCGTGCGAAATTGAATTCACCATGTACGGCTGTACCCTTTCCGATTTGTATGGTGCCGAAAACGCCCACAAGGATGGCCGGGCTGTAGCTCATGCTCAATGGCAAACCGTGCAGCTCAAAATCGTAACCCAGCGATTCCCTGATCCGGTTATAGTTGTGCTGCCTGTTCAGGGCCGACTCCAGGCTGTGCCGTCCGCTGCCGTTGTAGTAGTTGGCGGTGGCGTTGCTGGCGAAATAGCTGCCCAGGTTCAACCCGTACGTAAAGGCGATCGTACGCAGGTCTTCCGTCTCATCGTCCGTGAAGCGGCTTCCGGCTTCTGAAGTACTGGCCTGGCCCGGGATGGTGGCTGTCAGCATGACCAGGGCAACCAAGAGGAGCAACCAGTCCAGCAGGTGTTTCCCGGAATCATACCTGGTATTATGGTTTTTCTTTTGCATTCTGTTGGGACAAAGAGGTAAAATAGTTGTCCAGCAAGATGGATGCAGCTTGGTAGGCACTGATCTTTTGTCCGATGATCCGTTGCTCCATCTCTTCGGTTTGCTGCTTGATGGCCTTATTTTCGTAGAAATGGTTTTTCAGGGACTCCAGGATGGTGTGGTGCAGGCGCTCCTGTTGCTGTTTATTGCGTTTGGAATCAAAAAGCCCCTGCTCCTTCATCCGCGCTTCGTACTCCCTGATCGTATCCCAGGTGTCGGGAATCCCTTCCCTGGTAAGGGAGGATGCACAAAGCACCGGGGGTGTCCACCCGCCTGCTTTTGAGGGGAAGAGGTGCAAAGCGGTTGCGTATTGCGAGCGGGCTGCCCTGGCCTTGTCCTTGTTATCCCCGTCGGACTTGTTGATGACCATTGCGTCGCACATCTGTATGATGCCCCTCTTGATGCCCTGCAGCTCGTCGCCCGCACCGGCAAGCATCAGCAACAGGAAGAAGTCCACCATGGAGTGGACGGCCACCTCGGACTGCCCCACGCCCACCGTCTCCACC
>SKNE01000115.1 GCA_007120675.1 Bacteroidales bacterium | reverse complement strand
GGCCCACGCCGTGATGGTCCTGACCGAGTGGGATGAGTTCCGCGATTACGACTGGCAAAGGATCTACGACGATATGCTGAAGCCTGCCTTCTTGTTCGACGGACGAAACATACTGGACGGCCAGAAACTTGAAGAGATTGGCTTCCAAGTCTACCAGATCGGAAAAGGTTGATTTGAAGAAAAGCTGCCAGATACAGTCCATTAGCGGGCAGTGCATGCAGGCGGCCCTTGGGGCGGCGCTGCAGGCCGGTGAAGAGATCCTGCGGATTTACGGGGATCCCTCCATCGACCTTTCGGTGGAGGCGAAGTCGGACGACTCGCCGTTGACCGTGGCCGACATGGCGGCCCACCGGGTGATCCTGGGGGTGCTGGCGGGCACGGACATCCCGGTGCTTAGCGAAGAGGGGCAACATCTCCCTTTCGGGGATCGCCAAAAGTGGCGGCGGTTCTGGCTGGTGGACCCCCTGGACGGCACCCGGGAGTTCCTGAAGCGCAACGGGGAGTTCACCGTGAACATCGCCCTGGTGGAGGATGGGCAGCCCATCCTCGGGGTGGTCTATCCGCCTGTCCTGAATAAGCTTTATTGTGGGATGAGGGACTTTGGTGCCTGGCGCCTGGATGATGCGGGACAGCTGCGGACCGCCCTGTCGTCGCTGAACGAGTCCGGCCGGACCCAAAGGGGTGGGCCGGATTTCTACGGGATATGGGGCGTCCTGCATACGGCGGGTCATTTCCTGCCTTGTGAGGACCTCCCCGCCAACTACACCGTGGTGGGCAGCCGCTCGCACATGAATGACGACACCCGCAACTACCTGGAGGGGCTTAAGAAGCAGCACGGGGATGTCCGCATCGTTTCGGTGGGGAGCTCCCTGAAGATCTGCCTGGTGGCCGAAGGCAGCGCCCATGAATATCCGAGGATGGGTCCCACGATGGAGTGGGACACCGCCGCGGGACAGGCCATCGCCGAGGCAGCCGGCAAGCGGGTGATGCTCGCCGATGGCTCCGGCCCCTTACGGTACAACCGGGAAAACCTCAGGAATCCATATTTCGTGGTGCGGTAACGCGGGGCGCTGCAGCCGTTTGCGTCGCACCGAGCAGGTCACAGGTACTCCACCCACTCGGTCAATGATGCCCCAGGCCCCACGGCCATTTACTTTGTTGTAAAAAAACCAGCACCCACACTCAATGATCTCTATCCACATCATTCCGTTGCTGGTGGCCATGTTCCTGGCCATCAACATGGGGGGAAGCGGTACCGCACCCTCCTTTTCGGCGGCTTACGGGGCCAACCTGATCCGGAGAGACCTGATTCCCGGTCTCCTCGGATTGTTTGTTTTTGCCGGAGCCATTATCGCCGGACAAAAGGTGATTCTGACCGTTGGCGGGGATGTCCTGCCAGCGGAGAACGTGGGCATCGTCATGAGCGTGATCGTCCTGGGCTCCGTCGGACTGTCACTGTTCTTCGCCAATATGCTGAGGGTGCCACAGTCCACCAGCCAATCCACGATCTTTGCGCTGTCGGGTCCGGCCCTCTACCTGGGTGTCCTCCAGACGCACCGGCTGTTCTTTGAGATCATCCCCACCTGGTTCATCACCCCGGTGCTGGCCTTTGTGATCGCTTACACCTTCGGTCGTTTTGTCTACATGCCGATGAGGGGTAAGCTCAGGCCGTTACTGGATTTCCTCCGGAGGCAGCGGGCGCTCCAATGGTTTGTGATCGGGACATCCTGCTACGTGGCCTTCGCCATCGGATCGAACAACATGGCCAATGCGGCAGCACCGGTCCTGGCCATGGCAAGCAACATGCTGGACGTGGAGGTGGGCAGCAGCAACTTCATGCTGCTGATGCTGATCCTTGTTTTTATGCTCGCACCCATGTTCGGGATCGGCAGTTCGCTGATGGGACACCGGGTGCTGCAGACCACGGGAAAGGGAATCTCCCGCTTTGGTCCGCTGGGCGCCAGCTACATCTCTGTCATCACCGCGTCCATCCTCCTGGTGTCCTCCCTCTGGCGGGGCATCCCCACCTCGCTGGTACAGATGAACACCGCGGCCATCATAGCCCTGGGAATGGTAAAAAGCGGGCACGTCCACATCTGGCAAAACGCCCCCCTGAAGAGAATCTTCAGCGTCTGGATCATATCTCCGCTCATCGCGATGACGCTGTCCCTCTTCTTCACCTGGCTGGTGGATGCACTGGGGTTTTTATGATGGTGCTGGAGGGTGGGGGCTTCCAATGGGCCTTTTAATGGTGCCGGATGTTGGAGTCTGGACTGGAGGTTTTAATGATGCCGCCGGAGTAATGGCGCCGGATGCTCTTGATTACCAATGGACTTTTGACGCTACCGGATGATGATGCCTGGCCTGGGGGGGTTAATGATGCCGCCGGAGAGTGGTGAATATCAATGGGCCTTTTAATGGCGCCGTAGTAATGGTGCCGGATGCTTTTGATTACCAAGGGACTTTTGATGGTGCTGGAGGGCAGTGAAGTGGTTTGTGCCGCAGCAGGGGGTTTTTCAACGACACGTCCCCATCCCCGGAAGGAAAAACACACAATGCAAAGGAACCGGCAGCGTTTCACTTCAGTTCATGCTACGTTACACTCCCATCCCCCGGAAGGGAAAACATTACAATACAGCCCCATTCACCGGAAGGGAAAACACACAATGCAAAGGAACCGGCAGCGTTTCACTTCAGTTGATGCTGCGTTACACTACCATCCCCCGGAAG
>SKNE01000219.1 GCA_007120675.1 Bacteroidales bacterium | reverse complement strand
TCCTGGGTGGCGCGCACCACGTAGGTGCCGAACTTATTGATCGACTGGGGCGTAAGACCCAGGTGGCCCATCACAGGGATGCCGGCCGACAGGATGCGGTCCACCGACTCAATGATCTCCCGCCCCCCTTCCAGCTTCACGGCGTTGGCGTTGGACTCCTTCATGATGCGGATGGCGGACAGCAGGGCTTCCCTGCTGTTTCCCTGGTAGGTTCCAAAGGGCAGGTCAACCACCACCAGCGCGCGCGACACGGCGCGCATCACGGAGCTGGCGTGGTAGATCATCTCGTTCAACGTGATGGGCAGGGTGGTCTTATGCCCCGCCATCACATTGGCCGCCGAATCACCCACCAGGATCACGTCGATGCCGGCACGGTCAACAATGCGTGCCATGGAATAATCATACGCCGTGAGCATGGAGATCTTTACCTCCCGGAGCTTCATCTCCTGGAGGACGTGGGTGGTCACCTTGGTTACCTTGGATGCGTTCATATTAAAAAGGCCAGAAATTATTGTCGTACCATACCTTCTCTGTCAGCTGCTTGTTGAGATCGATCAGCAATTTATGATGCCCCTTCTCCCAGTTTGCCAGCCACTGGAAGAGCTCTTTTTCATTGGGGTCGCTGGTCTCTTCGGCCCGCTTTGAATAAGCTTCCACCGACTTGGTCTCCATGTCGATGGCTGCAGATATGGCCGCGGCTTCAAATCCCGAACCGCTGATATCCTTGACCATCTCTTCCGTCAGGATGGTGTTGGCGATGGCCTCGTGGCCGGGTGCCTTTTCCAGGTCGTTCTTGTCAAAATGACCTGCTTCCCCATAATGCTTCAGCTGTTTCTGAAGGAAGTCAATGTGTGTTTGCTCCTCTTCTGCCATGACCTGGAAAATCTTGCGCACGTCTTCATTGCTGGTCTGGCTGGCCACTTGCTCGTAAAGGGATTTGCCCCGGTGCTCCATGATGATGGCCTGTTTTAAAATATCGCTTACATTCTGTGCATTCATTGTTCAGTGTTTTTTGTGGATCATACGGTTCAATTAACACAAAAATAGGCTTTTTCAGTGAGCTGCGGAGCACAAAACCTAAAAAACGTATTTTTGCAAACAAAGCAATGAACCGATGCACAAGCCAGCCGAGCAAGCGATCCTTGAATTGTATACCAGCCATTTTGGCCAGGAGCCCGGACAAGTCATACCCCTTCCCCCCTCAGGATCTGACAGGCAGTACTACCGTTTGCAGCGCGGTGATCACCGGGTGATTGGCGCATACAACCCCGATCAGCGGGAGAACGAAGCGTTTGTCACGCTGAGCCGTCATTTTTTCAGCGCCGGACTGCCGGTGCCCGAACTGTTTGCCTATGATCGGGGCACACAAGCCTACCTGGTGACCGACCTGGGAGACACAACCCTGTTCTCCATCCTGCCAAAGGATCATGATGCAAAGGGTTTCTCCGGGGATCTCATGGATCTTTACCGGAAAGCCATTGACTACCTGGTTCTTTTCCAGGTTGATGGCGCAGAGGAACTCGACTTCAGCATATGCTACCCCAGGCAGGCCTTCGACCGGCAATCCATGATGTGGGACCTGAATTATTTCAAATACTACTTTCTCAAGGTGAGCGGCATTGGCTTTGACGAGCAGCGGCTGGAGGAGGCTTTCGAGCGGTTTGCCGGTCACTTGCTGCAAGCACCTGCCGGGTATTTCATGTACCGGGATTTCCAGTCGCGCAACATCATGCTGGTGAACGGCAAACCCCATTTCATCGATTACCAGGGGGGACGCAAGGGGCCTTTGGCCTATGACATTGCCTCCCTGCTGTTCGATGCCAAGGCCAATATTCCCTATCACCAGCGCGAAGAGCTCCTGGCTCATTACATGGACGTTTTGGAGGCCAGGATGCCGGTGGACCGGCAGGCATTCCGCCGCAGCATCTACCACTTCGTGTTGATGCGCATCCTGCAGGCGCTGGGCGCCTATGGTTTTCGCGGTGGGGTGGAAGGGAAAACCCTCTTCCTTGAGAGCGTGCCTTATGCACTGAAGAACCTGGACTGGCTGAATGAAAACGACCTCCTGCCCAGTGAGCCGGCTTACCTTCTTGGGATCGTCAGGAGGATCATCCAAGAGAAACCTTCCTTGCGGCAGTCGCCGGACAAACAGAGGGTGCTGCCCCCTCCCGACGACAGCCTGACGGTAAGGATAGGCAGCTTCTCCTACAAAAAGGGGGTGCCGGCCGACAATTCAGGAAACGGCGGGGGCTTCGTCTTCGATTGCAGGGCCCTGCCCAACCCGGGCCGCCAGGAACGCTACAGGAATTTATCGGGCAAGGATGATGCCGTGATCCAATACCTGGAACAAGACAAGGAGGTACTTGCCTTCCTTGATGCCTCCCTGAAAATGGTGGAGCCGGCCGTGGACAATTATTCCCGGCGTGGTTTCACCAGCCTGGCCGTATGCTACGGCTGTACCGGGGGGCAGCACCGATCCGTCTACTGCGCGGAACAGCTGGCCCGCAAGCTGCGCAAAAAACCGGGTGTGCACGTGATCCTGCAGCATTTTGAGGAGGATAACTGGGCCTCCTGAGGGTCTTCCGGTTCCGGGCAAACCCCGGGGGAGAGCGAAACGGGGAAGCACGACCAGGGCTCCCGCACAATTTGACCAATCAACGACACCCACTGATGCACCACAATCTTTGCCTATGAAAAAACTGTCCATGGACGAGCTGGATCGCAAAACACCCGAAGGGTTCAGGGCGGCCAAAAAGTTTCCGCTGCTGTATGTTCTGGACAATGTACGCAGCGCCTTGAACACGGGATCGGTCTTCCGCACCGCCGATGCCTTCCTGCTGGAGGAGCTTGTCTTATGCGGCATCACCGCCACTCCCCCCCACCGGGAGATACACAAGACCGCCCTGGGAGCCACCGATACGGTGGCCTGGAGGCACGTTGATCGCACTGAAATGGCTATTAAGGAACTAAAAAAGAAAGGCTATGTCGTCCTGGCCATGGAACAGGCAAGCGGGAGCATCAGCCTGGCCGACTTTTACCCGGAGGCCGGCAATAAATACGCAGTCATTTTCGGTCACGAGGTGAGGGGTGTGAGCCACGAGGCACTGACCTTGTGCGATCACTGCCTGGAGATACCCCAGTTTGGCACCAAGCACTCCATGAATGTGGCGGTAACTGCAGGCATTGTAGCCTGGGATTTTTTCACCAAGCTCAGGTTGTGAAGCGTTTGGCGACCCGCATCATACCGGGGTCAGCACCATGGGCAAAGCCCCTATTCGAAGGTGAAGGAAAGCATGATGGTGCGCGAATTCAGCCGGTCGATGGAATTGGTATAATGGGGACCCAACTCACCGGGCCGGATCAAGTCCCCCATGCCAAATGAGGCCTTTAACTCGGTGGAGAACTTGAAATAAAAGAAGTAGTGGTCAAAGCCCACCCCGAGCTCGTAATGCACGTCATTTCGTGCTATCCTGGCCAGGATGTCGTCTCCGACGCCCAGTTCAATGGAGGCCAGGTCGTGGGTGTACTTCATCCCGCCAAATACAAAGGCCCTGGTGTTGCCTATCCGCTCTGATTTGAATTTCAAATGCAGGGGGAATTCCAGGACGGTTGCTTCCAGGTCTTGCCTTTCGGAGTAACCCACATCAAATTCATCGGTGTAAAATTCTATATACCTTTCACTAAATACCAGGGTGGGAACAAATCGAAGGTCCATGAAACGATTCAGCTTGAGGTTGGAAACGATCCCCAGGTGAAAGCCATAGTCCTGTCCCTCCAACACATGGGTAAATTCATACTGATCGAAATCGCTGACTGGAACGGCATGAAAGCTGTAGGTGTTCAATCCCAGCAAAAAGCCAAAATGGTAAGGTCTGTGGTCGTGTTCAAGCAGGTTTTGAAAACGGTAGGTCCGGTCCCTGCGCTGGGCTTCAGCCTCTGTTGGCCAAAACAGTAAACATCCCAGGAGAAACAGACCGGTATATAAAAAGCCTTTCTTTCTGCTCACTTCATTATCAGTTTGATGATTGCCATAAATAACGCAGGCCTCAACCCATTTATTATTCATTCCCTTGCGTTGGCACGTGTGGAGGAAAGAAGCGGGGGTCCGCAAAGCCATCCCCCCGGGGAGTGAAGGCTGCCTCAGGGAGCCAGCCGGCTGATCTGCCATTCCTTGCCAATGTTTGTGTAAAGGATCCGGTCGTGGAGGCGGCTTTCCCTGCCCTGCCAAAACTCAATGCGCCCGGGCACCAGCGCAAAGCCACCCCAGTAGGCAGGCCTTTTGATCACCTGGTCCGCCGCATCGTTCCATCTCTTTTCAAACGCCTTCTCCAGCTCTTCACGGCCACCGATGATCCTGCTTTGGGGTGAGACAATGGCGCCCACCTGGCTGGGGCGCGGACGAAGGGCGAAATAGGCATCCGAGGTGGCAGCGTCCAGCCTGCTCACCGGTCCGCTGACCCGCACCTGGCGCTGCAACTCCAGCCACAGGAAGACCAGTGCCCCATGTGGCTGATGCAGCAGCTCCTTCCCCTTATCACTTTCGTAATTGGTATAGAAGATGAAACGGCCCTGGTCCACCTCTTTCAGCAGCAGAACACGTGCCGACGGCTTCCCTTCCGGTGTGACCGTGGCCAGGGTCATGGCATTGGGTTCGGGCAGCTTACTGCTGATGGCTTCACCCAACCACCGGTCAAACAGCACCAGGGGATCAGGCGGCACGGATGACTCATCCAGGCTGTGCATGGTGTATTCTTCCCGAAAGGATCGCAGGTCTTTGTTTGTCATCATGGAAAACCGTCAGGAACTCCTTCTTTCTTTACCGGGCCATCCTTAGTTTTGCCCAAACTTCTTCAGTGCTTCGAATAGCAGTTAGTTTTGCCCAAACTTCTTCAGTGCTTCGAACAGCAGTTAGTTTTGCCCAAACTTCTTCAGTGCTTCGAACAGCAGCTTGTCCTTGTTGACAGGCACCACGCCCACCAGCTCACATACCAGTCCACCCCCCAGGTTACACACCCTGGCCATGAGTTCCACAGAGGCACCCGATGCCACACAGAGGGCCGCCAGGCTGATGACGGTGTCGCCCGCACCCGACACATCGGCCACGTCCCGGATATAAGCGGGGATGGAACCTGATTCCCTGTCCCCATTGGCATGGCGGCGGCTGTAATAGATCCCTTTGTCGGACAAAGTGGCCAGCACCGTCTCCACCTGCAGCTTGTCCTGCAGGGCGAGCACGGCCTTGTTGATCTGCTCCGGCCCCACCAGTTCACCATTGAGGTTGAGTCCCTCCCGAAGTTCCTTCAGGTTGGGTTTGATCAGGGTGACGCCCCTGTAGTGGGAAAAGTTCTTTTTCTTGGGATCCACCACCACCGGCACATCATGTTGCCCGGCCAGCTCCAGCACCTGCTCAATCATAGGGGGAGAAATCACCCCCTTGTCATAATCCTCAAAAACGATGGCATCGATGCCGTTGGTGGCCAGCAGGTCCCTGATCTTCTTCATGAGGCGGTCAGACTCCTCCTTTTTGAGGGCGTGCACCACCTCCTCATCCACACGGAGCATCTGCACATTGTTTCCGAACACCCGGAATTTGACCGTGGTGAGCCTGTCTTCGCTGGTGATGATGCCCTCACTGGTGAGTCCCTCTTCCTCCAGCAGCTCCTGGAAAAGCGCTCCCTTGCTGTCGCTGCCGATCACGGAGCACAAAACGGGGATACCCCCCAGGTTCTGAATGTTCATGGCCACATTGGCCGCACCCCCCAGGCGGCTCTCCCGCCGGTTCAGGGTCACGATGGGCACGGGCGCCTCGGGCGACACCCGGTCCACACTGCCCCACAAATAGGCGTCGATCATCACGTCGCCGATGATGAGCAGCTTCTTGTCCTGGAAAGAATGAAACAAACGGGTGATGGTATTCTTGTCTGTCATATAACGCTGTTGTTATAAGCGCAAACAACCCGAAAAAGATCCGTTGTTTTGGTTGGTTGTGCAGTTGGTTAATGGCTTGGCGGATCGTCGGCCCGGGTCGCATCAACTTGGGGGAATCGTGTCATAGTTCCGCTCAATGTCCATGCGTGGCCGTCTAATTATATGGGAAACGGCACGGATGATCCTTTTATTTTAATCGCGACAAGGCTTTTTTCATCCTGGTCACCGCCTCTTCCAGCAAATCGTTGGAGGTGGCATAGGAGAGGCGTACACACTCATCGTCACCAAAGGCGCTGCCAGGGACGGCGGCGACGTGCGCCTCTTCCAGCAAGTACATACACAGATCGGTGGCATCTTGTATCTTACGACCTCCGTAGGATGTCCCAAAATAGTCGCTCACCCGGACAAAGAGGTAAAAAGCGCCCTGGGGCACGTTACAGGCAATGCCGGGCACATCGTCCAGCAAAGCGATCATCAGGTCGCGACGCTCCCGGAACTTGTGCAGCATGTCCCGGGTAGCTGAGGGATCCATCTCCATGGCCTCAATGGCAGCACGCTGGGCAATGGAGCAGGTGCCCGACGTGATCTGACCCTGGAGCTTGTTACAGGCTTTGGCAATCACCGGGTGGGCGGCCATATAGCCCAGGCGCCAGCCCGTCATGGCAAAGCCTTTCGACACACCATTTACCAGCACCACCCTGTCGCGGATCGAATCAAACCGGGCGATGCTTTCATGCTTGCCCCCGAAGTTGATGTGCTCGTATATTTCGTCAGCTATGATGTAAATGTTTGGGTACCTCTCAAACACCGCGGCAAGGGCCCTGAGCTCTTCACGCGAGTAGACCGAGCCGCTGGGGTTGCAGGGACTGGAGAAGATAAACAGGCGCGATTTCTCCGTGATGGCATCCTCCAGCTGTTCCGGCGTGATCTTGAAATCCTGTTCAATGCCCGCTTTGATGTAAACGGCTTTTGCCTCTGCCATCTTGACAAGCTCGCGGTAGCTCACCCAGTAAGGGCTGGGAACGATTGCCTCATCGCCCGGATCAAGCAGGCAGAGGATGGCGTTGGCTATGCCCTGCTTGGCACCTGTGCTGACCACGATCTGATCCGGAGAATAATCCAGGTCATTATCGCGCCTCAACTTCCTGCAGATGGCCTCCCTCAGGTCCTGGTACCCATTCACCGGGGTGTAGAACGAGTAGTTCTCATCCACCGCCTGTTTGGCAGCCTGCTTGATGTTGGCAGGGGTGAAGAAGTCCGGCTCGCCGACGCTCAGGTTGATCACATCATGGCCTTTGGCCTTGAGCTCACGGCTCATGCGCGACATGGCCAGGGTTTCTGACTCAGACAAACGATTGATTCTCTCAGATAAACGTATCATGGCATGGAAAGGGTTAATATGGGTGGAAATAAGATTTTGATTGTATGCTGTTTATGCTCGATTAGTGAGCGGCAAAAATAGCAAAATATACTCATTTGCCAAAAGACCCTTATCTTTGCCGGGAGCAGGCTTCGCCGGCGGGATTGAACCATTCATTTCACCGCCACCGCTTTCCACCCGCGGGGGAAAGCAGGGGCATCCGTTTCGCCGCATTAACCGCCTCCGCAACCATTGATTGGCCATTCTTGCCGGGACGGGGGGAGAAGCCTGCTTGCCGGAGATGCCGGGCAACCTTAAAGACCATTGACCATGGGTGAAATTTATTACCTTTTGCGCTACACAGTGCCTGCCGTGGTGGTTTTCATCACCGCCTGGTTCATCCTGAGGGAGTTTTTCCAGCAGGAAAACAAAAGGCGGCATGCTGAACTGATGTCAGACCGAATGCGCATCAGCTTGCCCCTGAGGCTGCAGGCCTACGAGCGCCTGATCGTCTTGATGGAGCGGATATCTCCAAACAACCTGATCATGAGGGTATACCGCCCCGAATGGTCGGCCAGGGAGCTGCACAGGCAACTGACCAAAAGCATCCGCGATGAGTATACCCATAACCTGTCTCAGCAGATCTACATCTCACCACAGGTCTGGGAACTGATCAACAAGGCCTATGAGGAAACCATGGGGCAGATTAACTCACTTGCTTCCAGTCTGCCGGATGAGGCCACCGCCAGCGAATTCAGCCAGCAAATCCTGGAAGCCGACCTGGAAAGACCGGCAACCAGGGCAGCCATGGACTTCCTGAAAAGTGAAGCAAGGAAGAGCTTCTGAAATCAAGTGGAAATTACAATTTCTTGACAGCGATGAAGATCACATTGAATAACAGGGAGGAGGAGATCCCCGGAAGGGATCGCATGACGGTGAGCGAGCTGCTCGAACACAAACAGTTCAGCTTTAAATTCCTGGTGGTCCGCATCAATGGAAAAACCATCAAGCCGGGTGAGTACGAAAGCAGCCTGATCGGCGATGGGGACCAGGTGCAGGTCATTCACCTGATCAGCGGGGGCTGAGAGCAGTGACCGGAACAATCGCCCCCCATCCGCGGAAGCAAGAAAAGCCAAGACCAAAGCAGCCACCAAACAAACCCCCCATCCGCAGAAGCGAATACAGCCAAGACCAGGCAGCCGCCAAACAATCCCCCCATCCACGGAAGCAAATACTGCCAAGACCAGGCAGCCGCCATGCCGTCCCCCCATCCGCGGAAGCGAATACAGCCAAGATCAGGCAACCGGCCCATCAGCGGGGAATGGCGGAGTTCATGTGGCCTATCCCCACGAGGCGGTCGTAGAGGTCGCCGGGATGCCGGTGATAGACATAAATGGTGTAATCGTTTTCTGTCACCGAATGACTCCCTTCGATGAAGCTCACGTCGGCCACGGCACCCTCTTCAGGAATATAGGCGTACTGGTAATTGTAATAGCCCTGCTTGAGCAGCAGGCTGATCTCATAGGCCCGCTCCCCATAGTTATAGTTCATTTTGTTTTCTTCAGAGAAGTGCCAGTGGGTGAGGCCACCCATCACGTAGAGGTGTCCGTGTTCCAGCGGACCGCCGGGCATGGGCAGGTGAAAGTGCACCCAGGCATAATCCCCCTCCAGCATATCATTGGGTGCATCGTGGGTCATGATCTGGAACCGCCCGTTCAGGTCGTTGTCCGTCACATAGCGGGCATGGCTGCGCAAGCGGTCAGGGACCAGGTAGACGTCCCAGTACCTCCTTGAAGACTGGATGTCATTGACCCTTTCCGACAGGTGCCGCAGGCTTCGTATGTCAAACCGGCGAAACTCATTGCCCCCGTCAAACAGGGTCTTCTCCTCGTGGTCGTAGATCAGCTGATCGCCCGTGATGATACGGGGCTCCACCCCTGTGAGCGCATTGTCCCAGCGGCCGTTCTGGGTGATCACCACCTTCAGCTCCCTGTAGGGGTTGGAGATGCGGTAGCTGCCCGTATGGATGCTGAATTCCAGCTGTTGCATCCGGTCACGGTAGCGTATCATATTGGCCTGGAAAACATGTCCGTTCACCGTGACACGCTGCTCAAACACGGAAAAACGGCGGGTAAGCACCAGGTTCTCACGGTCCCCCTCAAGAAACACCTTCAGGATGTAGTTTCCCGACTTGGTGGGACGCATGTTGCGATTGGGAAACTCAAGCCAGTAGTGGGTGTATGGCACCCTGGTGGCGGATGATCGGCGGTAATCACGGATCTCATCCTCGTAAAAACCATCGATGTATTCAAAATCCCTTAACTCTGAGGGTTGCCAGTGAGCATCACAATGCACGATGGTATAGGTGTAATATTTGTAGTCGGCGTCCAGGTCATCGAAACGCAAAATGAGGCGATCGCCCGAATGCATGCGTATCAGCGGATCGGACAATTCAAACCCCCTTTGTTTAAACAAAACACTGCGGATGTTGTTCTTATAGACGTAATCGCCGTAAAGAAAATAATCTTTATTGGCAGACACCGCCTGGGCCGCAAACACAAGTAAAACAGCCGGAAACAGAAAGGCAGAGGCGCGTTTCACGGCATGGCTCATTAAAGAAATAATGGGGTAAATCATCGATGGGATCTTTTTTCCGGGGCTACACTGTTTGAAAACAAAGCTAAGGAAAAAAGCGGAAGACCCAAATACTTTGTTTGTTGGCGGGCGTCCCGAAACGTCTGTATGCCATGGCTAATTGGGCTTTTCGGGTTTTGAATATGGAAATTGGGCTGGGAATATTTAAAAATATCTATAATTTTGTTCGCAGGTTTAAAATCATTGAATGATGTCCAAGGTGATCAAGATCAAACGCGGGTTAAACATTCCCCTCAAGGGTGAGTCCGAACGTATTTTGCAAAACCCTCCCCCCACCGTTGAATATGCTGTGAAGCCCACAGACTTTCACTCCCTGGTGCCAAAGATGATGCTGGAGGAGGGCGCCAGGGTCAAGGCCGGTACCCCTTTGTTTTACGACAAATACAATGAGGATGTGCTGTTCACCTCACCGGTGAGCGGCACCTACAAGCAGCTTGTGAGGGGTCCCAAGCGCCGCATCATGGAGGTGCGCATTGAGGCAGACGGCAAGGAGGAATACCAGGATTTCGGTGCGGCCACCCCT
>SKNE01000205.1 GCA_007120675.1 Bacteroidales bacterium | reverse complement strand
TTCTGCGCCTGGATGGCCGGCGATCCGGCCCCTGCAGTGACCCGCCAGGGCTGAGCGCCATACCTTTAATATATTGTAGTGAATTCAAAGGGGAGGGACCGGGAGGTCCCTTTCTTTTTTAGGATTTGGCCTGGCCCGGGCGTTCCGCGAAGTAACTCTCCATCACCTGTTTGAACTCAGCCATGCTCATGTCGTAGCGGGGCGTCAGGCTGCTTTTGTCAGGAAAGGTCTCCATGTGCAGGGTGCTGGTGGGGAAGGCGAAGCGGACGCCCAGCTTTTCTGCCAGCCGCACGATCTCGATGAGCACCTCGTGGCGGGCGCGTAGCTCTTCGCCCCAGGTGGGCACGGCAAAGAAGATGTAAAACATGATCTGCAGGGAGAAGTCGGCCATCTCATTGAACTCCACGATATAAAAGTCCTTGCGCGTATTTGGGTGCCGCTCGACGATCTTGCGCAAGCCTTCCACATAGACCTCAATGAGGTCGGGGGGCGTGTCGTAGGTGATGGAGATGTGCATAAAGAAGCGCCGGAACTCACGCAGTCCGTGGTTATCGATGGATGAATCGGCCAGCCGGCCGTTGGGCACATATATCAGCGAGTTGCGGAAGGTCCGGATGCGGGTGGAGCGAAAGCCGATCTCCTCCACCGTGCCGTCCATGTCGCCCGAAGTGATCCAGTGTCCCACCGAAAAAGGCTTGTCGATGAAGATCATCAGGGAGCCGAAGAAATTTTTCAGGGTATCCTGCGCAGCCAGCGCAATGGCTAGTCCGCCGATGGACAATCCCGCCAGCAGGGCCGTGATGTTCACCTGCATGTTCTGGAGGATGAAGAGTCCCCCCACCACCACCACAAAAACCCTGAGCACCTTACGGATGATGGGGATGACGTGGTTGTCGAGGCTGCTGCCGCTTTCGCTGGACAACTTCTCCAGGTAAAGGCCGAAAACGTCCACCAGCTTGTAAAACATCAGGGTGGCAAAAAGGGGCAGGATGGCCCGGAAGGCGAAGGTGAAGTACCTGGCCATTTCAACGGGAAGCTGCAAAAGGGGAAAGACCAGGAGGATGAACAGGAAGACCACGAAAAGGCTCAGGGGCTTGGCCACGGGCAGCAGGTAGGGCCTGACCATCCTGTCGTACCCGATCCGGGCAGCCCCCCTGTAGAGGAGGCGGCTCAGCAGGAAGGTGAGCAGCTTGTGGATGAGAAAGCTCAGCAGGATGATCAGCAAAATGCCCAGGTGTTGCCAGAGATACAGTCCCACGAAAGTGTACTGTCCCACGGTGGGCATGAGGTTGATGAGCAGATCCGGCCCAAAGGGGAACACCTCCCGGTGGAGCCTGTCGATCTGCCGGATGCTCTCCATGCTGTAAAGCCAGCGGTCGCCGCGTTTGGCCAGGTAGATCTCCGGCAGGAAGCGGGTGGGGGTGTAGACGGGCTCCTGGTGGAGGCTGTCGATGTGGTTCGGGTCGTTTGGCGCTTTGTCCAGGTCGATGTAATAGCCCCTGCCATCAAAGACCTGCTTCATCCGGATGGCGAAATCGCGGGCCTCCCCGGGGGTTAACTCGGGGTGCATGAAGGCCTGGGCGGCCTTGTCGGCATCGTAGCTGTCGGGCTGCAGGAAATACAGGTGGGTCCTCAGGGCATGGTAAGGTGTCCTCAGGCTGGGTCGAATATCATCATTGGCCCGCCAGGCATCGGCTTCGACCCCTTGTGCGACAGCGGCGGAGGTGGGCAGGAGAAGAAAAAGGGTGAGCAAGGCAGCGAGGGGAGGAAAAGGAAACGGGACAGGGAATGGCTTAGTCATACAGCTTCTTTTTTGATGGATGAACAGGTGGCCTGTGGCGCTCCCTGCAAAGATAGAAAAATTCATTTGGCCTGTCCCCAGCCCTAAATGCCGCAGCGTTTGACGCGACGCTGCCGCCAGACTGCACCCGCTGCCCGGTGACCACCCCCCCGAACGTGACGTCCCAAGCCATGCCAACCCCACGACCGGGTGTTTCCCGCTGCCCGGTGGCCACTCCGCGGACCAGGAACCCCATACCGCCCCGTCTCCACGGCCGGACGGCCCCCCCTTGTCCGACCAATATTTTTTTTATCTTTGAAGGCTACACAAAAACGGCTGGCATGGCAAGAGCGAAGCGCTTTGGCGCATTCAGCGGGGTGTTTGTCCCTTCCATTCTCACCATCCTTGGTGTCATTATGTTTCTGCGTTTGCCCTGGATTGTCGGGCACGCAGGCCTCTGGGCCACGCTGGGGATCATCCTGGTGGCCCACATCATCTCCGCCAGCACGGGGCTGAGCGTGGCCTCCGTGGCCACCGACAAAAGGGTGGAGACAGGGGGCAGCTACTATATCATCTCCCGCAGCCTGGGACTGCCCATCGGGGGCACCCTGGGGATCGCCCTATTCGTCGGACTCTCTTTCAGCGTGTCGCTTTACCTCATCGGTTTTGCAGAGACATTCCTTTCCTATTTCGGTTTTGAGGTCAGCCTCTACACCATACGCATAGCCGGCTCCATCATCCTGTTGCTGGTGGCGGTGGTGACCTTTATCAGCACCTCGCTGGCCATCAAAACACAATACCTGATCATGACAGCGCTCGTGCTGTCGCTTCTGTCCGTCTTCCTTGGGAGCCACGACCATGTGCCTTCGGCCCCGCTGATGGGCACAATGGATGGGGCCCTGCCCTGGATCGCCCTCTTTGCCATCTTTTTTCCCGCCGTGACGGGCTTCGAGGCCGGGGTGTCCATGTCGGGCGACCTGAAGGATCCGCGCAAGAACATCCCCATGGGGACGGTGCTGGCCATCCTGGTGGGCTTTGTGGTTTACGTGGGACTGGCCTTCTTTTTTGCCTATACGGTGGACCGCGACACCCTGGTGAACGATCCCGCCGTCTTGTTCAACATCTCACTGGTGCCCCAGCTGGTGATTGCAGGGATCCTGGGTGCCACGCTGTCATCGGCCCTGGGCAGCATCCTGGGTGCGCCAAGGATACTCCAGGCCGTGGCCATCGACCGCATCCTGCCGGAATTCTTTTCAAAGGGCCACGGTATCTCCAGTGAGCCGCGCAACGCCCTCATCATCACCTACCTGATCGCCCAGGTTGGCATCCTGATCGGCGAGCTCAACGTGATCGCCCGCATCGTGACCATCTTTTTCATCCTCACCTACGGTTTTCTGAACATCACCTACGCCATCGAAAGCTGGGCCGGCAGCGACTTCAGGCCCTCATTCAGGATACCACGGATAGTCAGCATCATCGGTGCGCTGGCCTGTATCGTGGTGATGATACAGCTGGACATCATCGCCCTGCTTGTGGCCTCCGTGGTGCTGATCGCCCTGTTCCTGTTTTTAAAAAAGCGGGAGCTCACCCTGCAAACGGGGGACACCTGGACCGGGGTGTGGTCGTCGCTGGTGAAGACGGGACTGGCCAGGCTGAGCACCAGCGGAAAGAAACTGCGTAACTGGCGGCCCAACGTGATGCTGTTCAGCGGCGGTGAGAAAAGCAGGCCCCACCTGGTGGAGATGGGGCGTGCCATGGTGGGCAAGATGGGCGTGTTCACCAATTTTGAACTCACAGAGCACCCCTCCGGGGAGATACTTTTCGGCATCAAGGAGATGCCGCTGCAGGAGGGGACCGCCCTGGAGCAGAAAGGGGTCTTTACGCGCCGGCACAGCTGTCGCGACATCTACGAGGGGATAGACCTCATATCCAGGGTCTATGGCTTCACGGGCTTCGAGCCCAACACCATCCTGATGGGCTGGGCAAAGAACACGAGGAAACCCGAGCGGTTCGCCGCCCTGCTCAACAGCCTCAAGAAGCAGGACTACAACTGTGCCTTCCTCAGCTATGACAAAGAAAGGAGATACGGGTCCTACCAGCAGATAGACTTCTGGTGGAAGGGGCACGGCAGGGGACTGTCCCTGGCGCTCTTTCTGCTGCGCTTCATCACCTCCGGCAACAGGTGGCGCACAGCGAGGATACGCATTTTGGTGATCAATGACGATAGCTCCCGCACCGACAACCTGTACAGCCTGATCAACCAGCTGCTGGCCAACAACAGGATGCAGGCCGCCGTCAAGGTGATCAACAACGGCGTGGAGCAGCTGCCCGAAGAGGAGATCATCGCAGCGGAGTCGCGTCACGCGGACCTGACCATCATGGAGGTGCCCGAATACGGGACCAAAGACATGGGGCGAACCATAGAAAAAGTCAACGGCCTCAGCGCCAGCGTGGGGACGGCCCTGTTCATACTGCCCTCCACCTTTTTTGATGTGGTGGGCGTGCCAGGGGTGGCCAGCGACACCACGGAAGAGGAGGGGGAAGAAATCCAGAGGCCCGGGGCCGAGGTGTTCAGCCAGATCAGGTTGTCGTCCCGCGAAATCATCGCCAGCGAGGTCTACAACACAACGCAAACCTCATCCCGTTTTTTGAAAAAGTACTATGAGCAGGGACTGGACCGGGTGCTGAAGCTGAACATGCGCTTCTTTCCCGAGCTGGGGCACTTTGTGGGCAGGACCCTCGATGGACTGGAAAAAACGGTGGAGGAGGAGCGGCCATCGGAACTGTCCAAGGCCTTCCTGCGTGTGTTGAACGATTTCTCTTTCCACTCTCAGCGGCAGATCCAGCAGATGCGTGAACACAGGGTGCCTGCCATGGAGAATATCCTGGAGGAGGCCAACATGCAGTACCTGGATACCCTGAGGGCAATGATCAACGTGATGCCCGAGTTTATCCGCATCAAGCTTAGTCCGCGTGAGCTGGCCATCCGCAAGGAAGACCCTTTCACCACCCGCGTCTATAAGCTGCGAAAGCTCATGCAGGCCTACATCACCCGAAAACCGGTGGCCCATAAGATCCGGCTCATCCCCGCCGCAAAATACTTCCTCTACCACAAACGGCTGGAGAGCATGCACCAAGCCATGAGAGATTTCGCCCTGTACAGCCTGACGGAGGTGGTGGAGGTCAGGAAGCTCATGAACGGCCTCCACGAGCTGATCGAGAAGTCGCGCCTGGAGAGCGGCAGCAGGCAGAAAATGCTCGAACGGATCAAGCTGGAGAGGGCTCGCATGACGGCCAGGCTGCAGGTGCTGGATAACCAGGCGCATGAATTCGTATACGCCAGCGGCAACCGGCTGTATGAGTCCCTGCTCAATGACCTGCAGGACTTCAGCGACCACCTGGATAAGCCGGACGCCAACATCCTGAGCCGCCGCTTTAAGCAGGCACTCAAAACCGACCAGTCCCTGCGGGAAGACCTGGAGGGATTTGCCTTTGCATGGTCAGGAAACCTGGCAGCCTTCATCAATAAGGCGGTGCTGGACTTCTATATCCTGTCGCTGAAAAGCCGCATCCACTCCAAAATCAAAAAATACCACGGCGACTTCAGGGCCAGCCTGGAGGGGGGACTGATCCGGCAGATAGAAGCCTATGAGCAATTTGCCGAAGGACTGCTCTCACACAGCGAACGACCTTTTGGGCCCGTTGAGCGACTGGACCATGATCAGCTTAAAGTGCTTCCGGTGCAGGGAGTCTACCAGGGACTGTATGCCGAGATCGCAGAGCTGCTGGCCGATATCCCCGATAAGATCGAGATCAGTGAAGAACAGCTGGCGGAAAAGATGGAGGAGAACGCCTTTGCCGGGGCCGACAGGGTGGTGGTGAGCTTCCGCAAGACGCTGGACTATTACATAGGCGCGGAACTCATCGATTACTCCATCAAGGCATCACACGATGCAACCCGCGAGCTGCACCAGGTGGTGACCACCCTGAAGGACCAGGTCCGCCTGCTGAACTTTGGCCTGGACAGTGAAGGAAAAGTAGACGCCGCCAATGAAGAGGCCTTCCGGCACGAGCAGTCCGTTAAACTGGTGAGGGACTTTGCCGATAGGCTGAGAACGGAAAAGGGACGGCTGAGAAAATTGCTTTCCACCCTGGAGTCGGCCTTTGAACAGGGACTGAAGAAGGGGTTTGAACCCCTGTCGTCTGCCACCATCAGCAAGTCATCCCTTGTGGTCAGGAAAAGGGCCAGGGAAGGGGACCAGGCCCTGCTGTCCGGCCAGATGCAGCGCACCTGGGATGGCGCCAAGGAGGCCATGCGCCGGCGGTTTGTCGACCTGCTCTACAGCAAGAGCGAAGGGCAGCTGCTGATCAGTCATTACGAAGGGGCGCTGATGCCGGCCGGACAGTCCAACCGGGAGCTCCTTTCCTTTGCAGAGGCCATGACACCCAGCGAAACGGTGATGAAGGATCTACCCTTCTACTACTCTTCCCTCTTTTCGGGCCAGTCGGGCATCAGCGACGATTTTTGGGTGGGCATGCGGGCTGAGCTGGAGGAATGTGGCCGTGCCGCGCAACGATTTAAGTCGGGCTTCCCCGGGGCCCTCATCATCACCGGGTCACGCAGCTCAGGGAAGTCCAGCCTGTCGAAAAAGGTGGCCGACCACCATTTCAGCAAGGACAATATCCATGTCTTGCGGGCGCCACAAGCCTGTTCGGCCGACACAGACCAGTTTGCCGGCAGGCTGGCTGAGGCGATGAACGCCCATAACAAACAGCTGGACGATGTGTTCAGGGCCTTGCCCAGCGGTAAGGTGGTGATCATACAGGACCTGGGACTGTGGTGGGAGAGGCGGCCCGGTGGCGATGCCGTGATCAACAGGCTGCAGGAACTCATCGACCACTTCGGACACAAATGCCTGTTTATCCTTAATGTGAATACCCACGCCCTGGAACTGATTGACAGGCAGACAAAGCTTACCCAGTATGCCCTGGCCACCGTCAGCTGTGAACCATTTGACGCCAGGGAGCTGAAAGATTTGATCATGCGCAGGCACCAGGCAGGGGGGATGAAGTTCAGGTACAACAGGAGAGACGAAGAGCGCATGACTGCCTGGGACCAGGCAAGGCTGTTCAACAGGCTCTTTGACCTGTCGTTCGGCAACCCGGGGACGGCCACCCTGCTCTGGCTGTCGTCCATCAAAAAGGTGACGGGTAAAACCCTGGTGATGGACAGTGTGCAGCTTCCCGACAAGAAGGCCTTCGACCTGCTGTCGGCCGAACAATGGTTTTACATCCAGCAATTCGTGATCAACCGGCGATTCGATGCCGGCAGGCTGGCTGCCAACCTGGAAAGGCCCCGTGCGGAGGTGCAGGGCCATATAAGGGGACTGACCCGTGCGGGCATCCTCATTGAAAAATTTGAAGGCATCTACGCCATCAGGCCGGGCCTCGACCTCTTCCTGGTGGATCACCTGAAAAAGAGAAAGCGCCTATGAACCTGATGGTATTTGTCATAACGGGATTTGTGCTTTTTTTCCTGTTCCGGCTGCTGTTCCGGATCACCAAAGCCCTCACCTACAAGCCCGCCATCAAAAAGGGAAGCATGGCCCTGTTGCCTTTGCTGGAGCTGGTATTATGGGTGGGCTATGCCTTTTGGGGGGTGTACATCTTTTTTGGCGACCACCTTTATTACGATTTGATCATCGGTGTGATGGTGGTCCTCCTGCTGGTGGTGATTGCCTGGTTCGTGTTCCGTGATTTCCTGGCGGGGGTATTGCTCAAGGCAGAGAAGGCCCTGGAGCCGGGACAGATGATCAGGACGCCCGTGGTGGAAGGGCGGATCAAGCGCCTGGGCAGCCGTTCGCTGGAGCTGGTCAACCAGTCCGGCGAGGTGGTCAGGCTCCCCTATGCGAAACTGAGCAGCGAGGTGTTCATCCTTCCCCCGGAGAGCGAAGAGAGCCTGCCCCACCGTGTGGAAGTGCCCCTGCCAGGCGACCATTCGCCTGAGGAGATACAAAAGGAGATACTGAAATCGCTGCACGCCATGCCATGGATCATTGCGCCCGCTCCCGAGGTGAAGATAATCAAGGGGACCGGCGGCCGGCACCTGGTGCAGACCACCTTCCATACGCACATCGGCTCACAGGCCGCCATTGTGGAGGAGCGCATCCGGCGAGTGGTCAAAGATCACGGCTCACGGTGAATTCGATGAGCTGCTCCAGCGACCGGCGCGATGGCACATCGGGAAGGCTGCGCAGGAGTTCAAGCGACTGGTCCTTGAAAAGCTCCATGTGGCCGCGTGCATAGTCAATCCCCCCCTCACGGTGCACCATGTCCATCAGCTCTGCCACCCTCAGCGGATCCTGGCTGTGGTTCTTCACGGTATTGATCACCTTGCGGCGCTCCTTGTAGGAGACCTTGTTGATCAGGTAGATCAGCGGCAGGGTGAGCTTCTGCTCCTTGATGTCGGAGCCTGAAGGCTTTCCCTTGGCGCGGTCCGACTCGTAGTCGAGGATGTCGTCTTTGATCTGGAAGGCGATGCCGGCCTTTTCGCCGATATCGTGCATGAGGTTTATGGCGTCTTCCGATGCGTGCATGGAGGCCGCACCGCAAGCCAGGCACGAGGCAATCAGGGAGGCGGTCTTTTTGCGGATGATCTCGAAGTACACCTCTTCGTCCACATCCAGGCTGCGTGCCTTTTCAATCTGCATCAGCTCCCCCTCACTCATCTCCTTCACCGAACGGGTGACGATCTTCAACAGGTCGAAGTCGTTATTGTCCAGCGAAAGCAAAAGACCGCGCGACAAAAGGTAGTCTCCCACAAGCACCGAGATCTTGTTCTTCCACAGGGCGTTCAGTGAAAAGAAGCCGCGGCGCTCGTTGGAGTCGTCCACCACATCGTCGTGGATCAGGGTGGCCGTGTGCAGCAGTTCGATGAGGGTGGCGGCACGGTAGGTGCGCTCGGAGATGTCGCCGAAGATGCCGGCGGAGAAGAACACGAAGAGGGGCCGTATCTGCTTGCCTTTCCGCCTGACAATATAGCGGGTGATCTTGTCAAGCAAGGGAACCCTGCTTTTCATGGCCTCGCGAAAACGGCCCTCAAAAGCATCCACATGTTGTGCAACGGGTGCCTTGATCTCTTTCAGTGTCATGGCGACAAAGCTTTCTAATGTCAAAGATATGAATTTTTTAACCGCGGCGTCAGGCTGGCCTCAGGTCAATGCGCTTGCTCACAATGGATGCGATCTGGTCCACGGGGATGCGCTCCTGCTGCATGCTGTCGCGCTCCCTGATGGTCACCGTGTTGTTCTCGAGGCTTTCATGGTCGATGGTGATGCAGTAAGGCGTGCCGATGGCATCCTGCCGGCGGTAACGTCGCCCGATGGCGTCCTTGTCCTCATACTGGCAGTGGAAATCGTACTTTAGCTTGTCGAAGATCTCGCGCCCCTTTTCCGGCAGTCCGTCCTTTTTGAGCAGGGGCAGGACGGCGATCTTGACGGGTGCCAGGGCGGGCGGAATGTTCATCACCACGCGCTCGGAGCCATCCTCCAGCTTTTCCTCGGTGTAGGCGTGGCTCACAATGGCCAAAAAGGTGCGGTCGAGGCCGATGGAGGTTTCCACCACGTAAGGCACGTAGCTTTCATTGGTCTCGGGGTCAAAGTACTGCAGCTTTTTGCCGCTGAACTTCTGGTGGGCACCCAGGTCGAAGTCGGTGCGTGAGTGGATCCCCTCGATCTCCTTGAAGCCAAAGGGAAAATCAAATTCGATGTCGACGGCCATGTTGGCATAATGGGCCAGCTTGTCGTGCTCGTGGATGCGAAACATCTCCCGGGGGATGCCCAGGGCCAGGTGCCAGCGCATGCGCTCTTCCTTCCAGTACTCATACCACTCTTTCTCCTGCCCGGGCCGCACAAAGAACTGCATCTCCATCTGCTCGAACTCGCGCATGCGGAAGATAAACTGGCGGGCCACGATCTCATTGCGGAAGGCCTTGCCGATTTGGGCGATGCCAAAGGGCAGCTTCTTGCGTCCCGTCTTCTGCACGTTCAGGTAATTGACAAAGATGCCCTGGGCGGTTTCAGGACGCAGGTACACCAGGGAGGCGCCATCGCTGGCGGACCCCATCTGGCTGCTGAACATCAGGTTGAACTGGCGCACGTCGGTCCAGTTGCGCGAGCCCGACACCGGGCAAGCGATCTCCAGCTCCAGGATCAGGGCCTTCAAATCGTCCAGCTGACCATTCTCCATGGCTGGCACAAAGCGCTCGTTGATGGCGCGGATCTTCTCCATATTGGCCTGGACGCGGGGATTGGTCTGACGAAACATCTTTTCGTCGAAGCTGTCGCCAAAGCGCTTGGCTGCCTTGCTCACCTCCTTGGTGATTTTTTCCTCCAGCTTGGCGATGTGGTCCTCGATCAGCACGTCGGCGCGGTAACGCTTCTTGGAGTCCTTGTTGTCGATGAGCGGGTCGTTGAAGGCATCCACGTGGCCCGAGGCCTTCCATACGGTGGGATGCATAAAGATGGCGGCGTCGAGGCCCACGATGTTCTCATGGTACTGCACCATGGACTTCCACCAGTAGTCCTTGATGTTGTTCTTCAGCTCGGCCCCGTTCTGACCGTAGTCGTAGACGGCGCTCAAGCCGTCATAAATCTCGCTGGAGGGGAAAATGAACCCGTATTCCTTGCAGTGTGCAATGATTTTTTTGAACCTGTCTTCTGCTTTGCTCATGGTTTTCTTTTCTTGACCTTATTGTGTTTGTTGCGGGGGGACGATCACCCGTATGCTGCGCGGCAGGATGTCGAACGCCAGGGG
>SKNE01000003.1 GCA_007120675.1 Bacteroidales bacterium | reverse complement strand
CGGTGTCCTGATCCGACGGCATCCATCGGTAATCTCAGTGGTGGTGAGCATCGCAGGGTCGCTTTGTGCCGCCTGCTGCTCCAGGAACCGGATATCCTCCTGCTGGATGAGCCTACAAACCACCTGGACGCTGAAAGCGTAGAGTGGCTTGAGCAGCACCTGAAACAGTACAAGGGTACGGTGATCGCCATCACACACGACAGGTACTTCCTTGACAACGTGGCCGGCTGGATACTGGAACTGGACAGGGGAGAAGGCATCCCCTGGAAAGGGAACTACTCCTCGTGGCTGGATCAAAAAGCCAGGCGCCTGGCCCAGGAAGAACGCGCCGAAAGCAAAAGACGCAAGACCCTGGAAAGGGAGCTGGAATGGGTCAGGATGTCGCCCAAAGCCAGGCAGTCGAAAGGAAAAGCCAGGCTCAGTGCCTATGAAAAAATGCTGACCGAAGATGTGAAGCAGAAAGAAGAGCGGCTGGAGATCTTCATTCCCAACGGACCCCGCCTGGGAAGCAAAGTGATTGAGGCAGAGGACGTGAGTAAAGCGTTTGGGGACAAACTGTTGTTCGAGGCCCTGAATTTCTCCCTGCCCCCCGCCGGTATCGTGGGAATCATCGGACCAAACGGGGCGGGAAAAACCACCCTGTTTCGCATGATCATGGAGCAGGAGAGCATCGATAAGGGTCGCTTTGATGTGGGTGAAACAGTTCAGATTGGATACGTGGACCAGGCACACGCCGGGATCGACCCGGATAAAAGCGTATGGGAGGTCATTTCGGGCGGACACGATACCATCAGGCTGTCAGGCCGGGAGATGAACTCCAGGGCCTATGTGGCACGCTTTAACTTCAGCGGGGCGGATCAGGGCAAGAAATGCGGCGTCCTTTCCGGGGGTGAAAGAAACAGGCTTCACCTGGCACTGACCCTGCGCAGCGAGGCCAATGTGCTGCTGCTGGATGAGCCCACCAACGACATCGATGTGAATACCCTGAGGGCGCTGGAAGAAGGCCTGGAAAACTTTGCGGGATGCGCTGTGATCATCACCCATGACCGCTGGTTTTTGGACAGGGTGGCCACCCACATACTGGCCTTTGAAGGGGATTCGCAGGTGGTATTTTTTGAAGGAGGCTACTCAGACTACGAGGCCAACAGGAGAAAAAGAATGGGCGACACTGGCCCCAAACGGATCAGGTACAAAAAACTATTGGCAGACTGAATCGCCGCAAAACCCCTTTACCGGACCGTAAAGAGGGGATCAACAGGCTCGCAGTAAGAAGGATTTTTTGTATTTTGCAGCTGCCATCAGAACGATTGTTTATTCCTTAACAGACAGTTTATTTTTATGCAACACCACATCGAACAGCTGAAGGAGATCGCCACACAGGTTCGCAGGGACGTCCTGCGCATGGTTTACGGGGCGCAATCGGGACATCCGGGTGGACCATTGGGATGTGCCGAGCTTTTTGTAGCCCTGTATTTCAAGGTCCTGCACCATCGGGCCGGGGACTTTTCCATGGATGGGGTGGGAGAGGACCTCTTCTTTTTGTCCAACGGCCACCTGTCAGCCGGCTGGTACAGCGTGCTGGCACGCAGCGGGTATTTTGACCTGGGTGAACTATCCACCTTTCGCGCCATCAACTCACGGCTGCAGGGACACCCTGCCACCAAGGAGGGGCTTCCGGGAATCCGGGTAGCCAGCGGTTCCCTGGGACAGGGACTCAGCGTTGCCTGCGGCGCCGCCCTGGCCAAAAAACTCAACGATGACAAACACCTGGTATACTGCCTCATGGGCGACGGTGAACTGCAGGAGGGCCAGAACTGGGAAGCCGCCATGTTTGCTGCCGGACGACAGGTGGATAACCTGATAGGGATCGTTGACTACAACGGGCAACAGATTGATGGCCCGGTCAAAGAAGTGATGCCCCTGGGTGATTTGAAAGCCAAGTGGTCCGCCTTTGGCTGGGATGTCCTGGAAATGAATGGCAACATCATGGAAGAGGTGCTGGAGGTGCTGTCCAAAGCCCGTGAAGCCTGCGGCAAGAAAAAGCCGGTCATGATACTGATGAAAACGGACATGGGCCATGGCGTGGACTTTATGATGGGAACCCACGAGTGGCACGGCAAAGCACCCAAGGAGGAGGAGTTTGCAAAAGCCATATCCCAATTGCCCGAAACACTCGGAGATTATTAACCTCCTTTAAAAAAAGCGGATACAAAGAGATGAAAGAATATACCTACACAGAAAAGAAAGACACGCGATCGGGCTTTGGCTTGGGACTACTGGATGTGGCACGGCAAAACCCCAATGTGGTTGGCCTGTGTGCAGACCTGACCGGATCACTGAACATGACGGCCTTCAGCAAGGAATTTCCTGCACGCTTTTTCCAGGTGGGCATCGCTGAGGCCAATATGATGGGGATCGCTGCAGGCCTGACCATTGGTGGAAAGATTCCGTTTACGGGCACCTTTGCGAATTTCAGCACCGGAAGGGTGTATGATCAGATACGCCAGTCCATCGCCTACTCCAATAAGAACGTCAAGATTTGTGCCTCCCATGCCGGCATCACCCTGGGAGAAGATGGGGCCACACACCAGATGACCGAAGACATCGGCATGATGCGCATGCTGCCCAACATGCAGGTGGTGGTTCCGTGCGACCACAACCAGTGCCGCCTGGCCACCCGCGCCATAGCAGCCATTGAAGGTCCGGTATACCTGCGTTTTGGCCGGCCAAAAGTACCCAACTTCACCTCGCTGGATGATCCCTTCGAAGTGGGGAAGGCCATCATGATGCAAGAAGGGAGCGACCTGACCATCCTGGCCACCGGGCACATGGTGTGGGAAGCGCTGCAGGCCGGAAAGCAACTGCATGAAAAAGGTATCAGTGCAGAGATCCTCAATGTACATACCATTAAACCTTTGGACGAGAAAGCTGTCTTACAATCGGTGGACAAAACAGGATGTGTGGTCACAGCAGAGGAGCACCAGGCACATGGCGGCCTGGCAGACACCATCGCGCAGCTGCTGGCAAGGCATGCTCCTGCACCCATGGAGGTGGTGGCCATCAACGACAGTTTCGGGGAGAGCGGAAAGCCAGCCGAGCTGATGAAAAAGTACGGACTGGAGGCGTCAAATGTCCTTGAGGCGGGTCTCCGCGTGATGAAAAGGAAGGGTATCAACCGCCGCTGAGGCTGCCCCTGCCTGCCTGATTCCGCCCTGACGCCCTGACGATCTAACTGCATTTGCCGGGGGGCTGTAGCATGAAAGAGTATAGCGACGAGGAACTGCTGAGCATGTTTTCAGGGGGCGATAATCCAAATTACGCCTTCAACCTGATCGTCAAAAAGTACCAGGAGCCCATCTACTGGCACGTGCGACGCCTGGTGATCAGCCATGACGACACCAACGACATTGTTCAGGATGTATTTGTAAAGGCATGGCAGGGCCTGGACAAATTCAGGAAAGATGCCGCCCTCTTTACCTGGCTGTACCGCATCGCCACCAACGAGGCATTGTCTTTCCTGAAAAAGAAAAAGAGACGCTACCTGCTACCCCTTGTCGATGTAAGCAAACAACTGGAAGAGAGCCTGGAGGCAGATGTCTACTACGAGGGAGGAGAGATGGAGAAGACGGTGCAGAAAGCCATTCTCAGCCTGCCTGAAAAACAACGGGTGGTCTTCAATTTGCGCTATCATGATGAAATGAAGTACGAAGACATGGCCAGGATCCTGGACACCTCGGTGGGTGCACTGAAAGCCTCCTACCACCACGCTGTGAAGAAAATACAGAAATACATCAGTACGGATTAAACCCTCCGGCCCATAAGCTGTCTAACCCAATAGCAACAGGAACAATGGAAAAAGAGAACAAACATCATATCGCTGAAGAACTAAAAGCCCTGGGCAGCAGCCTGGATCCGCCAGGCAATGACCAGGGATTCCGGGTCCCGGAAGCCTATTTTGACCAGCTGCATGGCAGTATACAGGACAGAATCAAGGAGAAAGGCCAGCGGCAGTTCGCCGGATTTACCGTACCCGGTGCGCAAAGGCTGGTACCCCTTATGGCCACCTTCCTGCTGGCGTTGATCGTAGGTATCAGCCTCCTTTGGATACGGGACGACGGCCTGAACGGACAGCTGGCCCTGGAGCCCGACCGGGAAGCCCTTGATTATTATGCCATGGAGATGGATCAACTGCTCCTGTACGACCTGGTCCTTGACTCAGACATCACGGCAGAGGATATACTGTTCGGACTGGATGATGGATTGGGCGAATTATCCTTATATGATGATGAGTTGATGGAGGAGCTCTTTGAACAGTCCCGGTATTTTGGCATCGACAGCCAGTACCTTTTGTCTTCCCTTGACTAATATAGACCGGCATGAAAACCATTCACAAGAACATATTCTTTGCATCGCTGATCAGCCTGCTTCTGTTGATCAGCTTCAGTGCATCTGCGGCACAGGCTCCCCGCGGCCAGAGGCAAGCCGACCGTTCAATGGACGAGCGCAAAGAGGCCATTGAAGCGCGCAGGGTATCTTATATCACCCGCCACCTGTCACTTAGCCCGGCCGAAGCCAGGGAGTTCTGGCCCATTTACAACAGCTATACCGAAAAAGTACAGGGTCTTTCCGAAACATTCCGCGGGCAGCGGGAGGAGTGGCCACCCGTTGAAGAGATGAGTGAAGAGGAAGCCGCGGCATTTGTGGAAGCTGAGCTGAAGCGTTTCGAAGATTCTGCAGCGCTCCGGCGTGAATACAGTCAGAAGCTTTCAGAGGTGATCAGCATGCACCAGGTCGCGCTGCTCTTCGAAGCAGAGCGCGATTTCAACCGCATGCTGTTTCGCGAGGCACAAAGACGCCACCGCCAGGAAAGGCCCTGACATACCGGGATCCCCTGAAGCCAGGGGAAAAACCCAAAGATCCGAAAGCTTCCCGAATCAGATGGATGCCAGTGAATCCGCACTGACCCAGCCCACATTGCCGTTGGGCAAGCGAACCTCGTACCATCCCATCAATTCACTGGTGATCTCCACCTTGGTCCCCTCATGCACAACAAAGAGGTCAATGCCCCTTTCCCCGGGAGAACTTTTAGCCACCACGCGGGAATGCAAAACAATGGCCAATTCTTGTTCATGAAGCACCTTGTACTGCCGGGAGGCAGCATAGAAGGCCATGGAGGTCATCAGCAGGAATAAGAGGCCGGCCGCCATGGCCAGCTTCCTGGCTGCGGCCCTTCGCATCGTGAAATAAAAAGCCAGCGAAAGGGCGACAAGGAACGCCAGCACAAGCGTGATGTAAGCCCATGAATCCACGCTGTACCTGCCTGTAAAGGCATCCCGCCATTCCAGCAGGAAGAGCTTCGGCAGCGGCTCTATGCGGTCGGTGAGCTGCTCACGGGCCAGGCGCAGGTTGTGCTCAATGGCTTCGTCGCGCGGACTGAGCCTGAGGGCACGCTCATAGTAAAGGATGGCCTTTCCATACCTGCCCTCCTTGTACCACGCATTGGCCAGGTTATAATACAGGGTAGCCGATGACCAACCCCCATCAACCACCTCCATGTATATCTCAATGGCTTCACGGTAACGCTCACCCAGGTAAGCCTCATTGCCCTTTTCCATCAGCAGGTCGGCCGAAGTAATGGCGGCGGAGAGCTGCATGGGTGAGAGAAGCAGCAGGAGAAAAAGGAGTGCGTAGGGTTTGCTCCCCTTGTTTTTTGGTCCCGGCGTCCTGCTCAGTTCCTTTTCCAATGTGGTCAGTGTCTCCAGGGCCGTTTGGTAGGTGCGTTGCATGGGACTGTCACTGCCCTGCGGGGCAAATCGTGCGAACTCACACTCCTGGAGCCCCTCAAGAAAACGCCCTGCAAGCGCCTCGTTCACGCCCCCCTGCCTGAAGGCTTGTCCCACATTGTCCTTGTTCAGCCTGGACCCCGGTATGTTCAGCTTGTGAGAAACATAATCCCACATGGCCCTGGACACCTCATCAAAGAACGCCTCCTTCTTTCCTTTTTTCATGAGCAGCTCGGCATTGCGCAGCCTTTTGACCGCCATCCTTCGAGCCTTCCTGGTGCGCATTCCGGCCTCATCCTGCAGCATATGTAACCGCCTCCTCCAGAGAAGCAACACGATGGTAAGCAGCAGGAAGGGGAGGAGTAGCAGCAGGTAAAAGGGCAGGCTGCGGAAGAACAGGTAATCCGTTGTCACCCAGGTGGCGGGCTGTGTCCTGATAAACCGGATATCATCCGACAGCAGGGAGGCATCCGACCGGGCTGGCCTGCCCTCCATGGCCTCTGCGCCAAGCCCTTCAACACGCAGCTGAAAGGGTCCCGAACCAAGTGTCCTGTAAACGGCCCTGTCGGGATCAAAATAACTGAATTCAAACCCCGGTATCTCTGTCAGTCCACCGCTGCGCGCGATGATGACGTAGTCAAACTCCCTGCTGCCACTGACCCCCTGCCTGTCAGCCACGATCTCATCATTGATTTGCGGGTCAAACACTTCCAGGTGCCTGGGAAACGCAATGGAGGGGGCTTCCGACAAGCGCACATTCCCTTGTCCGCGGATGAGGACACGCAAGTTGGCCGCATCGTTCAGCTGAAGCTCCTCATGACTGATGCTTGCTTCCATATCAAAATGTCCCACCAGACCCGAGAAGCTGTCCGGCCTGCCTTCCTGTGGCAGGGGCCGGACCTGCAGGGTGATGGGTTCAGAGCGCACTTTGTGTGGTATGGTCTGGAACCTGTCAAAGGGTGAGCCGCCAAAGAAGTCGTCAAAAATACTGCCGGGCCTTCGCTGACCGGATACAGGCATCCTGACGGTGGCCTCCACCTCGAGGGGCTCGATGCGCAGCTCGCCGCTGCGCTGGGGAAAGGCAGCCACCCGGCGTATCTCAGCCACCTGGTAGGTGATGCCGTTGATCACCTCGGTACGAACGGCAGGCTGCCTGCCACCGGTGATGTTTTCTGTCCACATGGCCTGAAAAGCCGGCAGCGTCTCGATGGTATAATTGGTAATGCTCAGGCGGGTGTACAGCTGAAAGCTGACAATGACCTGCTGTCCCCTGAAAGGGGTATCATCGTCCACCACGGTACGGATAAAAATATCCTCCCTGGTGGGCTGCGTCCTTTGTGTTGGCGGGGGATCTTGTTGTGGTCTCCCGGTGGCCGCGGGCGCATCTGTCACCAATATCTCCACCGGCTCGCTCCGGTGGGCCTGGCCATCCACGATGGCTGTGAAGGGAGCCAGCCGGAACCGCCCTTCCTCCGGTGCTTCCAGCACATAATTGTAGGATATGCTGATGCTTGTGGTGACCTGGTTGTTGATGATTTGTGTGGAGGTGCTGGTGGATTGGCTGGGACCGGAGAGGACCCTGAATCCTTCGAATGAGGGCGCGTCGAAACGATCCGGCTGGGCATTGACCGAAAAGCTGAGTCTGAAGCGCTCACCGGTGGCAACAGACGATGGGGCCGTGACAGACACTTGCACCTCACCGGCCAGCAAGGTGTTGAAGCCCGTCAGCATCCACAGGCTGACAACAAGCAGCAGGTATGTTTTATTCCTCACCATTCCCTTTCTGTTGCGTGTGGCTCACTTCTCTGGTCATCCCTGTTGATTTTTTCCTGCACCTCCTGCTCCTGCTGGCGGAGCGCATCCAGCAGGCTCATGGCCTCTTCGTGGCTAAGTTGTTCAGACTGCCCCCGGGCACCATCTTGCTGATCACCAGCCGGCTGGTCCCCGTCCATCTCCTGGTCATCGTCACCTGCCTGATCTTCGGGGGACTGACCATCGTCAGGCTCCTGGTCATCCCCATTGTCACCGTCAGGCGATGGCTCAGGCTCCTGCTGCTGGGGTGGCATGTCGTCCAGCAATTGCATGGCATAGGCCAAATTATAACGGGTGTCTTCATCCCCTGGTTCAATACGCAATGCCCCTTTATAGGCGTCAATGCTTTCTGCTACCTGCCCTGCTCCCAGGCGGGAATTGCCCAGGTTGTGAAAGGCATTGGCACGCTCGCGGTCCCCAGGTGCCATGTGCGACAACGCATCAAACAGTTCGGCTGCCTCTTCCAGGCGACCCTGCTTGTACAGGGCATTGCCCAGGTTGAACAGGGCCGTGAAATTGGCCTCATCAGCTTCCAGGGCCCGGCGGTAGGCCACCTCAGCATCCACGTACCTGCCCTCTTCAAAATGGCTGTTACCCTCCCTCACATGGGAGCGTGCATCGCTGGCCTGCAGGGCACCGTAAAAGGTCAGCAAGAGGGCTGGTAGTAACATGATTTGACATGGTTTCATAGGTCCATTGCTTTGTATGGTCATCTCCGCACTAAGGGCGATTTATCTGGTTCCAAAGATTTTTTCGCTGTTTAGCCAAGGACTCCGCCTGTCCGGCATCAGCCAGTCGGCCACCAGCAAAATGAGTGCCAGGATCACAAACAGCCGGTAGCGACTCTCGTATTCCGTAAACACCTTGCTTTCATAAGCTTCCCTTTCCAGTGAACGGATGTGTCCGAGGATGTCGTCCAGTCCCATGTCCGCGCCACTGCCATGGCGGAACAGGCCGCCAGTCTCCTCTGCCAGGCTTCTCATCAGGGCCTCATCGTAGCGGCTGATCACGGTATTTCCCTCCCTGTCGCGCAGAAAGCCCCTGGTGCTGCCATTCTCCCGGATGGGGATGGGGGCACCTTCGCGGCTCCCAACGCCCACCGTGTGGATGACAATACCCTGTTCACTTGCCAGCCGGGCGTAGTGAAGGGGGTCGCCTTCGTGACTCTCTCCGTCGCTTAACAGGATGATCACGCGCTCCGGCCCCTCACGGGAAGAGAAAGAGGCGATGGATCTCTGCAGGGCCCTGCCAATGTCTGTACCCTGGACAGCCACCGATTCCGTTCCGGCTGAACGCAGCAGCATCCTGGCCGCACGGTAGTCCGATGTCAGCGGCACCTGGGTATGGGCACTGCCGGCAAAAAGCACCAGGGCAAAACGATCCTGCTCCAGCTGGTCGATCAGGCGGTTGACAGCCAGCCTGGCCCGCTCAAGCCTGCTGGGACGTACATCCTGTGCCAGCATGCTCCGGCTCACATCAAGGGCCACCACAAGCTCTATCCCTTTCCTGTGTGCTTCTTCCATGCGGCTGCCGGTCTGTGGATTGATCGCAGCCATGATGACGGCTGAAAAGGCCAGCAAAAACATGAAAAACTTGATCCAGGGCCTGCTGGGGGAAGCCCAGGGCATCAGCTTTGACACCTGCTCTGCCCCGGCAAAGCGCCCCAGGGCACGCCGTCTGAGCCAGCGGGCCAAAAGGAAGAGCACGGCCATGAAAGGCAGCAACAGAAAGAGGACAAACAGCTCGGGATGCTCGTACCTGATCATGTCCATGTCTTAATGCTCAATTAATTGATTATTATTTATTTATCGGTTATTTCCGAAACAAATGCTTTAGCATTGGTCAGGGCGTTGCGCGCAACCAGGTGTGGCGCAACACACCTTCCAGTAGCAGGAAAACAAGGGCCAGCAGCAGCAAGGGCAGAAAGCTGTCGCTCACAAGCACCAGCTCACTGTGCTCAATGATGCTCCTTTCCAGCCTGTCAATGTCCTGGTAGACCTGCTCCAGGGCATCCTGGCTATCAGCCCAGTAGTATGCACCCCCGGTGACTGATGCCATCTCCTGCAACAAGTCTTCGTCCACAGGGATCTCCACATCACGGTATTGTACGCCAAAGGGCGTCTGAAAAGGGTAGGGGACAGGACCACTGCTTCCCACCCCAATGGTATATACGCGGATATCCATCAAAGCAGCGATCTCAGCCGCCGTCATGGGATCGATCACCCCGGTATTGTTGATGCCGTCGGTGAGCAGGACCACTACCCGGCTGACGGCATCGGAGTCGCGCAACCCGTTGATGGCCGTGGCCAACCCATCACCGATGGCTGTGCCATCCTGCACCATGCCAGTACTGACGGATGACCCCAGCTCACGAAGTAGAGCGTGATCAGTGGTCAGGGGGACAAGGGTAAAGCTCTCCCCGCTGAATACTGTCATCCCAATGCGGTCATTTGGCCGCATGTCGACAAACTCCAGGGCTGTCTGCTTGGCGGCCTCCATGCGGTTAGGCTGAAAATCCTCAGCGAGCATGGAGCCAGAAATGTCCAGGCAGATCATGATGTCGATCCCCTCGATGGTCACCTCCCTGCTGCTTGAGCTGATCTGTGGGCGTGCCAGGGCAATGATCAGCATACCGATGGCCAGCAAGCGAAGGAAGGCGGGCAGATGGATGAAGCGCAAGCGCAAGCTTTTCCGGACACCTTCAACAAAGGATGCATGCACATAGCGGATATCTGCCATCCGTTTTCTCCCCCTGTAGTAATGGTATGCCACCATCGCCGGAAGCAAGGCCAACAGCACAAAAGCAGCAGGATGGGCAAATTCAATACCAGTGAACATCATTATATCCTTTAACCCGGCTTAGCTGTGAAGCCGGACAGACTGAGCATTCCTTCTCATTTTTTGGCCACTACATGAATCACATCGTCAGGGCTTCTCTTGTTCCCCTGGGACTTCCATGGTGGCCTTCACAAATGCCAGGGCCTCATCAAGCGCCCTGT
>SKNE01000077.1 GCA_007120675.1 Bacteroidales bacterium | reverse complement strand
CTTGTCGCGCACGATGCGCCGGTCTGTTTCGATCTCCTTTTCACCGGGTCCCTTCAGGCCGATACCCCCTTTTTGCCGCTCCAGGTGGGTCCACATACCGGCCAGCCGGGGCAGGAGGTACTGGTATTGCGCGAGCTCAACCTGCGTGCGGGCATGGGCCGTGCGGGCCCGCATGGCGAAGATGTCGAGGATGAGGTTGCTGCGGTCTATGACGCGCGCTTTCAGCTCCCTGTCCAGGTTGCGCTGCTGTGAAGCGGTGAGCTCGTCGTCAAACACCACCAGGTTGGCATCCGTCTCTTTGATGTAGTCGCGGATCTCGGCCACCTTGCCCTTGCCGATGTAGGTGGCGGCATCGGGCTTGTCCAGCTTCTGGGTGAACCGCTTGAGGACCAGTCCCCCGGCAGTATCAACCAAAAAAGCCAGCTCATCCAGGTATTCCGTTACGCTTTCCTCCGTCTCAGTGCCCATGATGGCACCCACCAGCACTGTCCGCTCTTTCTCTTTTCCTATCTCGATGTGTTTTGGCATGTAAGGCGTTGCTTGTGATAAACCGGCACGGGGTACCGGCTGCCGGCTGTTGTCAAAATGGTTTAAACCCGATGATCTCCCTGACCTCCCGAATGGTTTTGCGGGCGCTCTCACGGGCCTTTTCAGCGCCCATCCCGGCCACCTTCTTCAGGTAGTCCGTATCTGCTTCCAGTTCCAGGATCCGTTCACGCAAGGGGGCCGTAAAGCGAATCATGTCTTCAGCCAGCTGCTTCTTCATGTCGCCGTAACGGATGGTTGCCTGTTGAAAACTTTCCAGGAAGTGCTCCACGGTATCCGCCGTGCTCACCAGGCGCATCAGGTTGAAGAGGTTTTCCACGGGCTGTGACATCTCTTCTCCCGGGATGCCGGGTCCGCTGTCGGTGGTGGCACGCATCACCTTCTTGCGGATCGCCCCGGGCTCGTCAGCCAGGAAAATGGCGTTGCCCTCGGCCTCCGACTTGCCCATCTTGGTGCTGCCATCCAGTCCGGGTACCTTCACCAGCTCGTTGTCAAAGTTGAACGCGTAAGGGGCCGGGAAATAGTCCACCTTGTACAGCCGGTTAAATCGGTTGGCAAAGGTGCGGGCCATCTCCAGGTGTTGCTCCTGGTCTTTACCCACAGGCACCTTGGTGGCGCGGTGAATGATGATGTCGGCCGCCATCAGCACGGGGTAGGTGAGCAGTCCGGCGTTCACGTTATCGGGCTGTTTTCGCACCTTTTCCTTGAATGAGGTGCAACGCTCCAGCTCGCCCTTGTAGGCATTCATGTTCAGCAGCAGGTACAGCTCTGCCACCTCCGGCACGTCGCTCTGTATGTACAGGGTGGCCACCTCGGGATCGATGCCGGCTGCCAGGTATTCAACGAGTACCTGGCGGACGTTACGGTGCAGGTCCCCCGGTGCGGGATGGGTGGTCAGCGAATGGTAGTCTGCGATAAAGAAGTAGCAGCGATGCTCGTGCTGCATCTTAACAAAGTTCCTGATGGCACCGAAGTAGTTGCCCAGGTGCAGGTGTCCTGTGGAACGAATTCCGCTCAATACTGTTTCCATGGCGCAAAAATAATGCTAATTATTGAATTGCCTGGCTGGCGGCTGGAGGCCGGCCGCGGTGCTGAGAGCCGGTGATCGCCCTGGTGCGCATCACCACCATACGGGGTCGCTGCATCCGCTATCCGGCGAAAAGCTGTTTGTGCCGCTGGCCGGAGCCTTACTCGTACCTCAGGGATGTCACAGGGTCCTTGGCGGCGGCCTTTTTGGCGGGCATGTAGCCGAAGACGATCCCCACCGTGGCGGCCACGCCGAAGGAGATGATCACCGAGGCGAGACTCACGATGGTGAGGATGCCTGTGAAGTGCATGATGCCCCTGGAGAGTCCGATGCCCAGGAAAATGCCCATAATGCCCCCGGCCACGCTGATGATGGTGGACTCAGAGAGGAACTGGAACACCACATCGGTTTTTTTGGCCCCGACCGCCAGGCGCACCCCGATCTCCCTGGTGCGCTCCATCACCGAGGCCAGCATGATGTTCATGATCCCAATGCCGCCCACGATGAGCGATATGCCGGCGATGGCGCCAAGCACGATATTGAAGATGTCCTTGGTTCGCTGTTCCTGCTCCAGCAGCAGCTCGGGAATGATCACCTCGAAGTCCTCCACGTTGTTGTGGCGGCGCACCAGCATGCGCCTGATCACATCGGCGGTGGGACTAAGTTGTCCCGAGTCGTCCACCTGCACCACCACGCGGTCCAGCTGGTGATAATTGGTGTACTTTACTTCCTCCTCGTCGTTCCCTGCAGGGTTCATGATGACAAAGCCGCCCCCGCGGCGGCCGCCCCCGCGACGCATCATCTGGATCTCCTCTATCTTCACGGCCGACCGGTCCTGGAAGCGCAGCAGCATGGTTTGCACCGGGATGTAGATCACGTTGTTGAACTCGCTGACACCGAGGCTGCGGACAGCGTCCTCGGTGACCATGCGGTCTTCAACCACCCCGATCACCGTCAGCCAGTTCTGTCCGGCCTTGATCTGCTTGCCGATGGGGTCGGTGTTGCCAAAGAATATGGCGCGGATGTTATTCCCGATGATGGCCACTGAAGCGCCATCCTGCATCTGTTGGGGGGTAAACATGTTGCCCCGTGAGAGCCCCAGGGAAAACACGTCGAAATACTCGGGTGTGACCCCTGCCACCCTGACGGGTCGCCTGATGAAGTCCTTCATGGCATAGGCGCTGATCTCCACCTCCGGACTAACGCGGTGGACGGTGGGTACGATGCGCCGTATGCTTTCCACGTCCTGGAGGGTCAGGCCGGGCGAGAAACGTCCCCGGGTCGCCTCGTCGCGGCTGTCGTCCTCGGCATAAATGGGCCTGATGATGATGTTGTTGATGCCCACCATCTTCATCTGGTCAAGGATCTCCTGGCGCGCCCCGTTGCCGATGGCCAGCATGGCGATCACGGCGGCCACGCCGAAAATGATGCCCAGGGCCGTCAGCACCGAACGGAAACGGTTGGCAAAGACAGCTTCCAGGGCAATGTTCAGGTTGTAGAAGTATTTTTCCAGGTAGTTCATGGCTTTACAACAATATCAGCGGCAGATCATCCGCGTTGGGCGGTACATTGAGCAGGATCATGTCGCTGTCTGTGAGTCCCTCCCGGATGATGATCTCGTTTTCGTTGCGCATGCCGGTGATCACCTGCTGGCGCTGTGAGCGGGAGCCTGTGCAGCGGAACACATAACTGATGGTGTCCAGGGCGTGTATCCCTTCAATGGGAATGAACAGCACATCCTCTTCCACGTGGGTGATGATGGTGTTCTTTGTGGTCATGGCCGGACGCATGATGGTATCCGACTCATTGATCTGGATCTTTACTTCAAAGACCCGCGCATCCTGGTTGGGTCGCTGCTCACCGATGTTGGCCACTTCTGTTACCAAGCCGGTAAAGCTTTTGTCGGGGAAGGCATCCACAACGATCTCAGCGGGCTGGTTCACCCGCACCTTGCTGATATCAATCTCGTTCACGTAGGTGCGCGACATCATCACGCTAAAGTCGGGCAGGGTGGCCACGGTGTTGTCCCACGTGCTGATCTGCGATCCCACGGTCACCCGGCTGCCATCCCAGTTGCGCCGGTAGATCACCATCCCGTCGTCCGGGGCATAGATGACAAACTCCTCCAGCACATTGAGCATGTTCTGGTAACGCCTCCTGACCTGCGTGAGGGAGGCATTGATCTCCTGCATCCGTGCTTCGGCCTGTCGCCTGCGCAGCTGGTAATTCTCCTGCGCCTGCTCATAGGCGCGCTCTATCTTGTCCAGGTTGATCTCGGCCTGGCGGATGGTGGCCGGTGGCTCAAACTGCGACTGCTCCAGGTTGATCTGGGCCTCTTCGTAGTTGAAACGCAGGTTCACCAGCTCGTCGCGGGCGTTGCGAAGATCCATGGTGGTGTCCAGCATGATCTGTGTGTAGGATGTTTCCAGCTTTTCCAGCTCCGTTTCCAGGTCCTGGATGCGGTTGCTGATCTCGGTGCGGTCAAGGGTGGCCACCCAGTCGCCCTTTCTCACCACCGTGCCTTCAGGAATCAGCTCGGCGATCTGTGCATTCCAGACGCCCACCTGCCTCAGGCCCTGTGGCCCCTGTATGTTCTCTGAATTCTTCGCCTCCAGCTCACCGCTGGTATACACGCTGATCGTGAAGTCACCGCGCACCACCGGGACCTGGATGGCCTCGAAGGTGTGGCTCTCTTCGCGCAAAAAGAACCAGAGTCCGCCCACGATCAGCACAGCCAGGCCAATCAGGATGTGTTTCTTGTATTTCATTGTGTGTCAAATTGGTTTTATACTGCTCAAATCCCATGCCAGGGACCATGTGGCCGGGTCCTTTCTTACCCCGAACACCATGCCACCCTGCCCGCTGCGTTCTCCTGAGTGTCAGTGGATGCAAAGATACGGCATAATGTCTTTGCCTGCCCCGCCACCTTATCAAAGAGGGGAGCCTCCCCCTATAAATCCCCTCCATTTTGCTATATTTGTGATAAGCAAGAATTGTTGAATCATTAAACCTGTAATGCCATGAAGAAATTTGCAGTTGTTTTGGCCGGAAACGGCGTGTATGACGGAGCGGAGATACACGAGGCCACCCTGTCGATGTATGCCATACGCAAACAGGGTGCCACCTACGATGTGTTTGCGCCGGACATGGAGCAGCACCACGTGGTGAACCACCTGGATGGGGAGGAGATGAAAGAAAAACGAAATGTGCTGGTGGAGGCTGCGCGCATTGCGCGGGGCAACATCAGGCCGCTGGACCAGTTTGATCCTGCCGGCTATGATGCATTGCTTTTTCCGGGCGGCTTCGGAGCGGCCAAGAATTTGTCCACCTTTGCCTTTGACGGACCCGATTGTAAGGTGCAACCCGACGTGGAAAAGGCCATCAGGGGGATGCACGCAGCCGGCAAGCCCATCGCCGCCCTTTGCATCGCTCCCGTTTTGCTGGCCAGGGTGTTGGGTGAGGTGAAGCTGACCATTGGCCAGGACGAAGGCACGGCCCAGGCAGTGCAGAAGCTGGGTGCCACCCACGAAACCACAAATCACGGGGAGGTGGTGATCGACGAGAAGAATAAATTGTTTACCACCCCCTGTTACATGCTGGATGCCGATATCGCCCAGATTGGCGACGGCGCGGAGAATATCGTGCGCGCCGTGCTGAAGCACCTCAGCTAGTCACAGGAAAGATCCCCGCGACCGCGTTTTTACCGGTCGCGGGGATCACTATTTCATGGAAACAGGAAAGAAAAAAATTCCAAACACTTGTTTTATATTAAAAAATACCGTATATTTGTTTTTCTACCAAAAAATAAAAAATCTCTTTTGGGGAAAATAAAATCCGGCTAATATCCCCAGGGACAATCAATCTAGTAACCAGGCTTTATTGGTCAGGTGTGCAAGGATGGGTTGAAGCAGGTTTTTCGTGACCGATCGGCTGTAAAACAATAACCCATGAAGAAACATCTATCTGTTATGCCAGCAATGGCACTGCTTTTGGTGTGCGCTTTTGCCAATACCCTCCACGCTTCGGAAACGCTCACCAAGCCAAACGAAACAGGTCCCGTTCCCGGACTCTTTGTGAACACCCATACGGGAAACCTCTTTTACCAACGTGCGGATGTTTTCTTTGCCGGCGGCGATTTGTCGGCTGGACTAATCTTCTCTTACAACAGCCACCGCAGCCACGAAAACAGGGGGTACGGCAAAGGCTGGATCCTTAACCTGGGCCTGGAGCTGCTGGTGGACCAGGACGGTGTGCTGGTCATTAAAGGGGATGGCCGGGAGAACCGCTACGAATGGGATGGGACACAGTTTATCCCTCCGCCCGGGGTGTACGACCAGGTGGAGGAATACCTGGAAGGGCAGTGGCGCATCACCACGAAGCACGGCATGGTTTATCTTTTCGATGGGGTGGACCATCAACTGCTCACCAGCGTGATCGACCGCAACGGCCTTACGCTCCAGCTGGCATACGAAGGTGATAAGCTGGTCTCCGTTGAGGACCCCCATGGGCGTGCGCTTCACCTGGACTGGACCAATGGCATGATGACCCGGGTGACAGACCCGGGAAGTGAGCCACCCCGCCAATGGCACTATCATTATGATGATTCTGGCCACATGACCATCCATACAGATGCCATGGGGCATACGACCCATTACACGTACGACCAGGAGAACAAACTCATTGCCTTGGAGGATCCCCTGTCCAACGAAACCCTTATACATTATAACGTGTACCAGGCGATCAGCGAACTACTGCTGCCCGGTGCGAACTACAGCAAGGCCTTTACTTACGACGACACGGATCAGTCCACCACCGTTTCCATGCTGGTAAACGGACAGGTCCTTCATACCTCTTACCACTTTGATATGGAGGGGAGGGTGGTCGAGATCCGTTACCCCGGCGACGACGCCATCTTTTTCGGGTGGGATGCGCAAAACAACCTGGTCTCATTCACCAATGAGAACGGTTTTGGCAGCCTTTATACATACGACGACTGGGGCAACCTGCTATCCCATGAAGATTGCCGCGATAACCTATCTGTCTTTACCTATGAGCCCGTATTTCATCAACTCCTTTCCTTCACCGATAAAAATGCTTCTACGTGGACCTATGCCTATGATGATCAAGGCAACCTGTTGTCCATCACCGACCCCCTCAGTAACACCGAGCTTTTCACCTACGACGGATCAGGCAACATCCAATCCTATACCGACCAAAAGGGCAACACCTACAACTTTGATTATGATGACGCTGGCCACATGATCTCGTCGACCGACCCGGAAAACAACACCACATCTTACGAATACAGCCATTCGGGACGCCGAATCAGCCAAACGGATCCGCTGGGATGTGTTACCTCCTACGAGTACGATGAGCTGGACCGCGTAACCCGCATCATCAGTCCCCTTATGCATTCCATCGAACTGGCGTATGATGCAGCGGGAAACATTGTCGCAGAGAGTGGTAACCAGCACGGACCGGTAACCTACGGTTACGATGCCCTGGGCAGGCTTGTTTCGATGGACTTTGCCGATGGCACGGGAAGCGTCTTTGTTTACGACCAGGCTGGCAACCTGGTGGCTGAAACAGACAGGAATGGCCACACCACCACTTACCAATACGATGGACGGAACAGGCTGGTGCAGGGGACAGACTGCCTGGGGTTTTCCGAACTTTACACTTACGATCCGGCCGGGAACCAGCTGACCATCACCGATAAGCAGGGCGGCATCACAACATTCTCCTACAACTGCAAGAACCAGCTCACCGGGGTTACCGACCCGGCGGGCAATGAAGTGTCCTGGCTGCTGGATGCAGAAGCCAACAGGCTGTCCCACACAAACCCAAACGGACACACCACCACTTACGTTTACGATGCCCTGGGCAGGCTGACAACAACGACAGACCCCTATGGCAACACAGAACTGATTGCCTATGACCCCAACGGCAACCGCACGGAAATAACCAATAAGAATGGCCACCAAAGCCTCTTTGAATATAATGCCCTGAACCGCCTGGTGTCACGCACCAACCCGCTGGGGCACACCGAGAGCTATGCCTATGACGAGGCCGGCAACCTGGTGAGCCAGACATGCATGAACCAGTTTGTCTCACTGTTTGACTATGACTGTATGGGCAGGCTGACAGGCATTACCGACCCCGATGGCCATGAGGTGCTGATGGCTTACGACCCCCCGGGTAACAGGGTCAGTATAACGGATCAGCTGGGCAACACAACCCATCACACTTACGATGTGACAGGCAGACTGATCGGGGTTACCGATGCCTTGGGCCATGTGGAGACCTACGAGTACGACGGCGCTGGTAACCTGCTCAGCGTCACAGACCGCAATAACCACACAACAAGCTATGAGTATGACTGCCGCAACCAGCCCATACGGCAGACCGATGCCCTGGGCAACCATGTCGTGCTGACCTATAATGCCCGGGGACAACGAGAGAGCCTGACGGACGCACTGGGCCACACCACTACCTTCGGATACGATTGCTGCCACCTGGTATCGGAAACGGACCCCCTGGGCAATGGCCTTCTTTTTGACTATGACCCGGCAGGCAACCTCACCTCTTTCACCAATAAAAACGGCCACGTCACCACCTACGCTTACGACAAGCTAAACAGGCTGATCTCTGTCACCGATGCCCTGGGACACCAGACAAGCTTCGACTTCGATGCCGCAGGCAACCAAACCGGCATCCACAACCCTTTGATGCAGTCCGTTCTGTTTGCATACGACGCTGCCGGCCAGTTGGTGTCCATTACGGATGCTGCTGGCGCGATGCTTACATACACCTATGATGCAGCGGGAAACCAGGTATCGTTAAGCGACCCCAATGGACATACCACGACCTACGGTTATGACCCCATGGGAAGGCTGGTTTCAAGCACCGATCCCCTGGGCCACCAGTGGCTTTTTGTCTACGATGCGGCGGGAAACAGGGTGTCGCAAAGCGACAAGAACGGGAACGTGACCACCTACGCCTTTGATCCATTAAACCGTCGTGTGTCCCTGACAGATGCCCTGGGACATACGGAGACCCACGTGTATGACCCGGCAGGAAACCGCATTCAGCACATCAACAAAAACGGTGAAACGAACAATTTTGAGTATGACGCACTGAACCGGTTGGTCGGGACAACGGATCCACTGGCAAACAGTGAGACATACCTGTTTGATGAAGGGGGTAACCTGCTGGAGCATACCAATAAAAACGGACACACCGTTTCATATGCCTATGATGAATTAAGTAGGTTGACCAGCATCGCCTATCCACTGGGAGGCCTGGCCAGCATTCAGTACGACGGACATGGCAACATTGTTCAGCGGACGGACCCGGAAAACAATACCACCGGTTACACCTATGACCCGCTCCACCGGCTTGTCCAGGTAACCGGACCAATGGGTGGCACTTCGACCCATGCCTACGATGCGGCCGGCAACCTGGTATCGTCTGAGGATGCCGCCGGAAACACCACCAGCTATGCCTACAACGAAAGCGCTTTGCCCGTCAGCGTGATCAACGCGATGGGTGGGGAGATCACTTACGCCTACGATGCGGCCGGCAACAGGACAAGCCTTAACGACGAGATGGACCATCTTTACCAGTGGCTATATGACCCGCTTAACCGGTTGATCCAGGAAACTTCACCCCTGGGTCACACCACCCATATTGCCTACGATGCCCAGGGTAACAAGGTGGCGGTGCAAAAGCCTGATGGCAGCACGATTACCTTCACCTACGATCAGCTGAACCGCTTGATAAAAAAAGAGTTTTCAGACGGGGAAAGCATCAGCTACACCTATGACGCCATGGGCAACACCACGCTCATCGATCACGATGGCGGACTGAACGACCAGATCACCAAGACATATGATGCGAACAACCGGCTCACTTCGGCGGGGATATCCTATGGTGGTCGCTCCATACAGATCATGAACTACCAGTATGACCCCGGGGGAAACCTGCTGTCGCGACAGGACCCCGACGGCTCGGTAATTCATTTTGCTTACAATGACAATGGCTGGCTTGAACAGATCACGGAGGCCAAAAACGGAAGCATAAGCTACCAGTACGATCACTCGGGCAGAAGGACAAAGATGATCTACCCCAACGAGATGACCATCGATTATCTTTATGATGGGGCAGGCCGCAATATACTGGCAGAGGCTTACGCCCTGGATGGTACGTTACTCACCCGTTTTGCCTACGATTACGATGGGGTGGGCAACCGCACAGCAGAATATGGCCTGTTTGAGGAGGACTTCACCTTCTACGCTTATGACGAATTGCACAGGCTGACAGGAGCCCATTCGGCGTGGGGAGCAGATTTTCAGTACACCTACGACGCCGCCGGCAACCGGCTGACAGAGACCCAGGACGGCGTGGTGGTCACTTCGTATGCCTACGATGCAGAAAACAGGATGATCTCGGACGGTCCCCGGCAATACCTATACGATGCCAACGGTAACCTGGTCCTTGTACTTGCCGGATTTGATGAAATCCCTGTTGAATACCATTACAATGACCGGAATCTTCTCATTGGGGCTAACCTGCAGGAAGGTTTCGTGGGCTATCACTATTCCGGACTGGGCGATCGCATAGGCTCTTTCAGCGAGTCCGCGGAGGGGGACGATGTCATTTTTTACCTGAATGACTACAGTGGATTCGGATCCCCGGCGAACTACCCGGCATGCTACAACACGATCTTTGAACTCAGCATGGATGGCGACTACCTGGCCCGGTATGTCCACGGCCCGGGCCTGGATGAACCGGTGTCCATGTTCCGCGACAACACATCGATCTATTATATCCCCGACGCCGTTGGAAGCATCCGGCTGATGGTTGGCCAGGACGGTACCGAGGAGGGGTTGTATAACTACACCCCTTTCGGTGATGTAATGGAATATTTCGAGACAATTCATAACCCATTCCGTTTTGCGGGAAGGACCTATGACCAACATCTGGGAATCTATTACAGCCGTCACCGCTATTATGACCAGCAAAGCGGGCGCTTCCTCAGCAAAGACCCCCTGGGAATGGTGAATGGCACCAACCT
>SKNE01000151.1 GCA_007120675.1 Bacteroidales bacterium | reverse complement strand
TTTTGCTTCCAGGTAGGTGCCTCCCCGGTTCAGATCCTGGAGTATTTTGGCCGCAATTTCATCGTATTTGTCGCTGACGATAAACAGTGTTTTCTCGTAGGAGAAGCCTTCCAGGACGACATCGATCACTTTCCCGGTGATAAAGATCACGATGAGTGAATAAAGAGGGATGGTCCAGTCGCCAAATGAGAGCAGGCCCAACAGCACAATGAGGGCATCAATGATCATCAGGCTTTGTCCGAGGGGCATCCTGCTGTATTTTGTCAGGAGCATGGCCAGGATGCTGCTTCCGCCGGAGGTGGCTTTTGCCTTGAAGACCAGTCCCAGTCCCAGTCCGATCAGCACCCCCCCGAATATGCTGGAAAGCAATGGGTCACCTTCCACCAATGCTTCAGTGCCATAGATCCAGGCCATCCCGTCGATGAATCCGGAGGCCAGGAAAAAGCCCACCACCGTTTTTACACCGAATCGCGGTCCCAGGAACCTGATGCCAATGATGGCCAGTGGAATATTCAGTGCCAGTCCGGTGAGCCCCACAGGCACACCAATGAGGTGATAAAGGATAATGCCGATGCCGTAAACACCCCCCGGAACGATCTTGTAGGGTGCGATGAACAGCACGTAACCTGCAGCCATGATGAATGCGCCAATGGTAATCAGGCTGTAGGAGAGGAACCATTTTTTTGAGAATATTTTTTCCCTGGTTTGAAAAGTCATATCTGAAAAATTAAATTAACTTCGTGGGGATTTTTGCGGCGCAAAGATAATCTGTTTTATTCAATGGGTACACAGCATGAGATGAAACACTTACGTGCCCTGGTGTCGGTTTACGACAAGGAGGCTGCCCGGCGGCTGATTGGGTTATTGCACGACCTGGGTGTTGAGATGATTGCCAGTGGGGGCACACTGTCGTTCATTCGCTCCCTGGGGGCAGAGGCCACCGGGGTGGATGAGCTGACTGCTTACCCATCCATCCTTGGGGGCCGTGTAAAGACCATGCACCCTTCCATCATGGGAGGCATTCTTTGCAGACCCTCCCTGCCGGCTGATCAACGGGATATGGAGCGTTTTGGTTTCAGCGCCATCGATATGGTGGTCGTTGACCTGTACCCTTTTGAAGAGAGCCTGGCATCGGGCGCCGGGCATGATGAGGTCATGGAGCAGGTGGACATTGGAGGGATTACACTCATGCGCGCTGCCGCCAAAAACCACGACAGGGTATTGGTCGTTCCGGGTGTGGCCCACTTTGAACACGCCCTCCAGTTGCTGGAGCGCTCCGGTGGCCTGAGCACACTGGAGGAACGAAAGCACATGGCTGCCCTGGCCATGGAATGCAGCTCCCATTACGATACAGCCATTTACCACTATCTCAGTGATGGCAGCCTGCCTTTTTTCAAAGAGAGCATCCGCGATGCCGTACCCCTTCGTTATGGGGAGAATCCCCACCAGGATGGCCGTTTTTACGGCCGTTTCGGGGATGCGTTTGAGCAGCTATCCGGAAAGCCATTGTCATACAATAATTTGCTGGACATTGATGCTGCCCTTGGCCTCATGGCCGATTTCTCCCTGCCCGCTTTTGCCATCATTAAACACGGGAATGTCTGTGGTGCAGCCACAAGGGATCGTTTAACGGACGCCTGGCGTGACGCCCTGGCCGGGGATCCGGTATCCGCTTTTGGCGGTGTGCTGATCACCAACAGGGAGATAGGCGAAGACGTGGCAGGGGCCATCCACTCCCTGTTTTTCGAGGTATTGCTGGCTCCGTCTTACACCCCCGGGGCATTGGATCTGTTGCAGCAGAAGAAAAACAGGGTGTTGCTCAAAAGCAGGAATAGCCAGAAAAGGGGCCATTCTTTCCGCAGCCTTCGGTTTGGACTGCTGTGGCAGACAGATGATGAGGCTTCTGTGCCACCCGGACAGTGGACCATACCCACCACGGCCAAACCCTCCCGGGGGCAGCAGTCTGACATGACGTTTGCCAACATCGTGGTTAAGCATCTGAAATCCAATGCTATCGCCATTGTCAGGGATCGCATGCTGCTGGGTATGGGTGCTGGTCAGACCTCCAGGGTAGATGCCCTCCGCCAGGCTTTGGACAAGGCCCGAGAGAACAAGCAGGACCTGCAGGGGGCTGTCATGGCATCCGATGCCTTTTTCCCTTTCCCGGACTGTGTGGAGATGGCTCACCGGGCAGGGATCACTGCTGTCATCCAGCCGGGAGGATCAAAGAACGACCAGGCTTCCATTGACTGGTGTGAAGCGAATGGTATGGCCATGGCGCTGACAGGTCGCAGACATTTCAAACATTAACTGAACACTTATAATTCAATCATACAATGGGCTTATTTTCATTTCTGACCAAAGAGATTGCCATAGACCTGGGTACGGCCAACTCCATCATCATTCACAACGACAAGGTGGTGGTTGAGGAGCCGTCCATCGTGGCCATTAACCGCACCACGGGTGAGATGATGGCGGTAGGAAAGCAGGCCATGATGATGCACGGAAAGACCCATGAAAACATTAAAACCCTGAGGCCACTCCGGGATGGTGTGATCGCCGATTTCCAGGCTGCGGAAGCCATGATACGGGCCATGATCAAAATGACGGAAACAAAGAAGCCCCTTTTCCCCCCCTCCCTTCGCATGGTGATATGCATTCCCTCGGGCATCACCGAAGTGGAGGAGAGAGCGGTGCGGGACAGCTGCGAGCAGGCCGGTGCCAAGGAGGTGAGATTGATCCATGAGCCCATGGCTGCTGCCATTGGCATTGGCATAGATGTGCTTGAGCCGGTGGGGAATATG
>SKNE01000051.1 GCA_007120675.1 Bacteroidales bacterium | reverse complement strand
GCTATGAAAGTACTCATGGTATGCCTCGGAAATATCTGCCGCTCTCCCCTGGCAGAAGGGATATTACAGCATAAAGCCAGGAAGGCTGGTCTGGATCTTACGGTGGACTCTGCAGGGACCGCGGCCTATCACGTGGGTGAGCCCCCCGACAGCCGCTCCCGCGAGATCGCATCCAAGCACGGTATCGACATCTCCAGGCAACGGGCGCGTCAGTTGAAAGCTGTTGATCTGAAGGACTTTGACAGGATATATGCCATGGATGTGAACAATTTCCAGGACATCCTGGCCTATGCCAAGGGACCGGAGGAGGTGAAGAAGGTGGATATGATCATGAATGCCGCCTTTCCTGGTAAAAACCTGCCCGTTCCTGACCCTTATTATGGCGGACAAAATGGTTTTGAGCATGTTTTCCAGATGCTCGACGAGAGTTGCAGCAAGATCATTGAGTCCATTCGGTCAGAATCGAACAGCCCTTAAACTCCGGCATGCAGACCCTACCCGACAGGCAGAAAATCCTCGACGTGCGTCACCTCATGGCTGGCAAGGTTCACCGGACCCCCGTGATGCGCTGCAGCACCCTCGACTCCCTTACCGGGGCCTCCCTCTTTTTCAAGTGTGAGAATTTTCAAAAGGCAGGTGCCTTCAAGTTCCGGGGTGCGAGCCACGCCGTGTGGAGCCTTGATGCCGGACAAGCAGCCCGGGGCGTAGCCACCCATTCGTCGGGCAACCACGCACAGGCCCTGGCCCTGGCTGCCGGTATGCGGGGTATCCAAGCACACATCGTGATGCCTGAAAATGCACCCAAAAATAAAATTGCCGCCGTGGAGGCCTACGGGGGCCAGGTACGCTTTTGCCAGCCCACGCTCGAAGCCAGGGAGCAAATGCTGGCAGAGGTGCTGGAACAGTGCGACGCACTGGAGATCCATCCCTACAACGACTACCGGATCATTGCCGGACAGGCCACGGCGGCGGCTGAGCTCTTTGAAGACTGTCCGGATCTTCACTGCCTGCTCGCCCCGGTTGGCGGTGGTGGCCTGCTCAGTGGGAGTATCCTGGGAGCCCGCTACTTTTCCCCCGGCACAAAAGTGTTTGGGGCTGAACCGAAAAACGCCGACGACGCGCACCAATCGTTTCACCAGGGCATGCTCATCCCGGTGGATAAGCCCCTGACCATCGCTGACGGACTCCGTACCTCCCTGGGCAGCCGCACCTTTCCCATCATCCTGGAGGGGGCAAGTGACATCCTCACCACCGGGGAGGAGCGCATCATTGAAGCCATGCAGCTGATCTGGGAAAGGATGAAAGTGGTGGTGGAACCCAGTGCGGCCGTCCCCCTGGCCGTGGTCATGGACCACCCCAAACTGTTTGCCGGAAAAAGGACGGGGATCATCCTCTCCGGGGGCAATGCAGACCTGTATAATTTGCCTTGGACAATCCCGGCTGTGGTCACTCACTGATGCCATCAATCAAAGGTGTAAGTTAACCTGCATATAGCATTTATTATCCATTATTTGCCTTGCATTTGAAAGGTACATCAAAGCGTCCGTCATGACCCATGAGACCGAAGGGGTGTTATACCTGATTCCATCCTCCCTGGGAGAGGATTCGCTGGATTCCGTCTGGCCGGCTGCCCACACCAGCCTTATCAATAACCTGGATATTTTCATCGTGGAAAACTTGCGCACGGCACGTCGCTTCCTTCGTCGCGCAGGGTTAAAGAAAGACTTTGATCAGCTTCGCCTCCACCTGGTGGATAAGCACCATCCGGAGCAGGATCTCTTGCCGGTTCTGGATGAATTGGCTAACGGTCAGTCCATTGGTCTGCTGTCGGAAGCCGGTTGTCCGGGGGTAGCTGATCCCGGACAGGAGCTGGTGGCCTACGCCCACAGGCGCCGTTACCGGGTAAAGCCACTGGTGGGCCCCAGCAGCATCCTGCTGGCCCTGATGGCCTCCGGACTTAACGGTCAGCACTTTAGTTTCCACGGCTATTTACCCATAGACCAAGCCGTGAGAGAGAAAAAAATTAAGCGCCTGGAAGCAGATAGTCAACGAAGTGCGATCACACAAATCTTTATGGAAGCCCCCTACCGGAACAATGCCCTGGCAAAGAGCGTATTGTCCTGCTGTCAAGACAATACATTATTCTCTATAGCTATGAATATCAGCAAGCTGAATGAATATATTTCAACAAAAACTATCGGTCAGTGGAAACGGGAGGGATTGCCTGATCTGCATAAGCGGCCGGCCATTTTCCTGCTGATGGGTAGCTGATCAGGTCTTTTTTCTTCGCCTGAAGGCATAGATCATAAATCCCACCCCGGCCATGATGGCTGGAATGCTCAGTATCTGTCCCATGTTCAACAGCATATTCTCCTCAAAGGGCGACTGGGGCTCCTTGATGAACTCCACCAGGAAGCGTACCGTGAACATGAAAAGGGCAAAGAAGCCTGTAAGAAAGCCTTCGGGCAGTTTGCTGCGTTTTTTCAGGTACATCCAGCCCAGGCTGATAAACAGCACCAGGTAAGCCAGTCCCTCGTAAATCTGCGTGGGATGCTTTGCGATTTCTTCGCCGCGGCGTTCAAAGATGAAGCCCCAGGGCAGGTCGGTTGCAATGCCATATATCTCCGAATTCATGAGGTTGCCCATCCGGATAAAAAAGGCGGCCAGTGACACCGGTATGACCAGGCGGTCGAGCAGCCAGGTAAAACTTTGGCTGCTTACTTTTTTCTGGTAATAATAGAGTGCGATCAGGATGCCGATGGCTCCGCCATGACTTGCCAGTCCACCCTGCCATATATACAATACCTCGATAAGGTTGCGGGAATAATAATCAAAGTCATAAAAAAAGCAATGCCCGAGGCGTGCACCGACAATGCTGCCAACAGCCATGTATATCAATATGCTGTCAGCCTGCTTAACGGGAACATGGTCTTTTTTAAATATGGCAGAAATGATCTCATAGCCCAGGTAGAACGAAAGCGCCCAGAAGAGGCCGTACCACCTGACTGCCAGGCTGCCTATGCGGAATATTTCGGGGTTTGCATCCCAGCTGATCTGTAGTATTTCCATGGTCCGTTTCCTGTTTTGTCAGAACGATGTACAACACGTCATTTTTGCATGCTCATTTCCTGATCTGGATGAGCTCCACATCAAACACCAGGCTTTCATTGGCGGGAACCGTGTCGGTGCCAGGCTCCCCATAGGCCAGGTGCGGTGGGATGATCAGGCGGGCCTTGCTGCCCTCCCTGAGGTAGGTAAACGCCTCATCCAGGCCTTGAAGCACCTGGCCGCTGCCCAGCACGAAATGGATGGGCTCGCTGCGCTGAACCGAGGAGTCGAAGAGACTGCCATCTTCGAGGTAGGCAGAATAGTGCACTGTAAGTATGCTTCCCGGCCCTGGCGGATCGCCGGTACCTTCTTCGACAATGATGAGTTGCATGCCGGATTCGGTATGGAGGGTGTCCCTTCCCTGGGTGGGAAAAGGCTGGGGTACTCCCGGTTCACCGGCATAAAGAATATCCACTTCGAACATCACGTCCGTTTCCGGGGGAACAGGTCCCCTGCCCCGTTCACCATATGCCAGTTGATGGGGCACCCACATCCTGGCCTTGTCGCCCACCCTGAGTTCAGCGAGGGCCTCATCCCATCCGGCTATCACCATGCCCCTGCCAAGGATGAAACGGAGCGGTTCTCCCCGGTCATAGGAATTATCAAACATTTGCTGGTCCGGATCATCCAGGAAAGCCATATAATGCAGCTCCACATGCATGCCGTCGTCAAGGGGGATCCCCTCACCCTCTTCCAGCAATATGTATTTGACTCCCGAAGGGGTGGTGCTTGTCATGATCCCTTCCGCTTCGATGGACTCAGCCGGGCGGTGGACCCTCAGGAGTTCCACTTCAAAGCTCAGGGTTTCGTTTTGCGGAACGGGTCCGAAAGCCATGTCTCCGTAAGCCAGTGCTGGTGGTATGACGAAGATGGCCTTCCCCCCTTCCCTCATGAGCCTCATGCCCTCTTCCCAACCCTTAATCACCTGTTCGCTTCCCAGTCGAAACTGGACGGGCTCTTCCCTTTCGTAGGATGAATCAAACACGCTGCCATCTGAAAGCCGCCCGGTATAGTGCACCTCAAGCAGGTCACCCTCGGCAGGCTTGGGTCCGTAGCCCTCTCTCAAAATGGTGTATACCAGTCCGCTTTCGGTGGTATATTGCTCCCGAACAGGTTCAGGCGGCCTGAGAATGCTGCAGGCTCCCATCACCAGGCTGAAAAGCAGGATGGCCAATAGCCCCTTATGGCGGGCATTGCGTTTGATTGTCCGGGTCAAGGCAGGGGATTGCATGGGTTCATCGTTTAACTTGTTATCAGTCGAGGATATCCACCAGCTCAACATCAAACACCAGGGTGCTGAAAGGTGGTATGTCCCTGCCAGCTCCCCTTTCTCCATAGGCCAGGTAAGAAGGGATGACCAGGGTGGCTTTGCCGCCCACCTGCATCATGGATATCCCTTCATCCCAACCGGGGATCACCCTTCCCTGTCCCAGGGGAAACTCAATGGGTTGTCCCCTTTCAATGGAAGAGTCAAATACCGTACCATCCAGCAGGCGGCCTTCATAGTGCACCGCCACCATATCGCCAGGCTCCGGTTTTGGCCCCTCCCCCGCTTCAACCTCTAGGTAGTACAAGCCACTGCCGGTGGGTTCTGCGGTAATGCCCTCCTGCTCAAGATAGGCCAGCATCAGGCCTTCTTCCTGTTCAGCCCGTTGCATGCTCTCCTGCATCTGTTCCTCCATCATGCGCTGTTGTTCCTGTTCAAAGCCTGCTTCATCCATGATGTCCATCATGGCGATCTCAAAAATGATCTCATCGCCCGCTTCAACAAAGTCGGGAACTTCCATCATGCCTGCTGTAACAAGGAAAAACTGTTCTGCATCCATGGCAAAGCTGGCGCTGTCACCCTTGGCCATCATGAACAGGGCTTCGTAAATGTCGCCAGGATACTCCGGCTCCATCATCTGCAGAAACATGGGCATGCCTGCCTGGCGGCTGTCAAAGAGGATCTCATCCCCTGCGCGGTAAAGCATCTCCAGGCTGACAATATCTTCCAGCTGCGGTTTTTCAGTCCCTGTCTGGACGTGAAAATGGTATTTCAGGCCACTTTCAGCCACTTCATAGCTAAAATCAGCCACATCCTGCTCACTTCTCTCTCCACTGTTTTGTCCGCATGCCGTGAGACCAGCGATGAGGACAATGATCAATACTTTCCATTCTTTCATGAGGTCATTGTTTTGTGATGAATCAATAAATTTCCAATAAATGTACATGATAGACGATGGTGGCCCTGCGTGGGATCCTGTTGCCATCGCCCGGTAATCCGTGGGCCAGGTGGTGGGGCATGATAAAATAAGCCCTGGATCCTTTATTCAGCCTTAAAATGCCCTCCTCCAGGCCACTTTCCACACCGCCCCTGCCCACGATAAATTCCATGGGCCCTTTTTCTGCCGAAGAGTAGACGGGATCACCGGTCAAAAGGTAGATCTCGTAGTCGAGCAACACCCCCTGGCCGTAGGAGGCCTCAGGGCCTTCTCCCTCTTCCAGTATCTTGTAGCGGAGACCTGAGCCTGTCTCCTGCATGTTCCAGCCAAATCGATGGATAAAATCGCGGATCTGCTCCTCTTCCAAAAGATTCAAGTGCTTATTGCTCAATGCAAAAGCCTCGTCCATCTCCAGTGGATTATACCATCGCAACTCCTTCACTTCCTCCCTGCAGCCAGTGAATGCGAAAGCCCCCATGAGCACGGCCAAAAGGCAAAAAGATATGGGTTCATTCCACTTCATAGGTTCTCCTTGTTCTCCTGCAGCATGGCCACGAAGTCCTCAATGCTTTGTTGAAGGCTTTGATGGGTTTTTCCACCTGCGGCATTCATATGTCCGCCACCCTGAAAATATTGCCTGGCCAGCCTGTTCACATCCAGTGATCCGGTCGATCTGAGGGAGACCTTCACATGGTCATCCCTTTCCATGAATAAAGCAGCAAGCCGGATGTTTTTTATGGCCAGCGCATAATTGACAACGCCCTCGGTATCTCCCTCCTGGTAATTGAATCGCTTCATGTCCTCAATGGAGAGGCTGATAAAAGCCGTATGCAGTGCCTCCTTCACCACCAGCCGCTCACTGAGACAAAAGCCCAGGAGGCGCATGCGGTCCGGACTATAGGTGCTGTAGATAAGGCGGTGAATATGGGACCCATCCACTCCAAGGGCCATGAGCCGGGCGACGATTTCATAGGTCCTTGGGTGATTGGCACCATAGCTGAAGGAACCGGTATCCGTGACAATCCCCGCATACAGACACTCTGCTATATTCCTGTTTATAAAGGTTTTATCACCCATTAATTCAATAAACAGGTAAACAAGTTCGGCCGTACTGCTGGCTTTTGTATCGTGGAAAACCACATCAAATCCCGCTTCGGGCTGCGGGTGATGATCGATGATGATTTTCAGGGCCTTGCTGGTCTCCAGTGCAGGCGCCAGGTTTTCCGCGCGTGCAAATCCATTGAAATCGAGGCAAAAAAGGATGTCAGCTCCCATGATTTGCTCTTGTGCAAGGTCCATGTCGTTTTCAGCAATCAGGACCTGGTCATTCCCGGGCATCCATTGGAGGAAGCTGGCGTAGGCATTGGGCGCAATGACGGCAACCTGTTTAAATCCCAGCAACAGCAAATAGTGGTAGAGTCCAAGGGCCGATCCGATGGCATCACCATCGGGATTGGTATGGACCACGATGGCAATGGTTTTTGTCCGCTTGGCCAGGTGCTTTTTCAGGGTGTCTGTCCCTAAGTTCTCCAATAGACAGTTTTTTGGCGGTTTGATGCGCAAAGGTAAACAAAATGGGCCGCTTTATCTTGTTCTTTCCAATAAATATTGTTAATATTGGATATGAAAATGAAAGGAAACATCACCCTGGGGATCATCAAACCCTATGCCGTTGAAAAGGGATATTGCGGCCCTGTGCTTAGCCGGATCACGGAGGAGGGCTTCAGGATATCTGCCATGAAGTTCATTCGTCTGAGCAAGGCCCAGGCGGCAGCCTTTTATGCCGTCCACAAGGACCAGCCATTTTTCGACCCCCTGGTCCATGTGATGAACAGCGGACCATCACTGATTCTTTTGCTGGAAAAGCCGGATGCCGTCAGAAGCTTCAGACAGCTGATCGGTAAAACCAACCCGCAGGAGGCTGCCCCTGGCACCCTGCGCAGGCTTTACGGGGAAAGTACGGTGCTTAATGGCTTCCACGGCTCTGATTCGGATGAGAATGCCTTACTGGAGAGCCATTTTTTCTTCAGTTTGCTGGAAAGGTTTTGATTTGCCGGTGGACTGGCCCCTGCGAATGGTCAGGATTCATCCGCCCGGTACTCAATGAAGCTTCCGTCTTCCAGCAAGGTAAGTACCTTGATGATCCGCTTAGATGATGATTGATTAGGCGTCACAGCCACGGGAGGAACCGGCCCTTTGGTCCGCTCCTCGCTGGGACTGCCCGGGTCTCCCTCTACTGTTTCCTTATCCTGAACCCCTGTTATCCTTTGCTTTACCCCCTTTTCCTTGTCAGACATGGTCATGCTTTCCCCCTTGGAATGGTCCGCCTGCCTTTGTACTTCTGATTGTCCAGTTTGTTCGGGCACTTTTTTGCTTCCCCTCTCTTCGATCTCCGCCTGTGCAGAGGAGAATAAATTATGCTGACGGTCCCACATCATACCTCGTCCACGTACCAGCCATTCGGTGCGAAGTCCTGGAAAGGCATCAAGGATTTTTTGACAAAGCTCCAGGCTGGGTTTGTTCCGGCCGGATAATATGTGAGAAATGGTGGAGCGGGGGACACCAATCTGATCGGCAAAGGCGGAGGGCGCACTGTTGGTTTCCTGGATGATCTGCTTGATCCGGTCAATCATAAACAAAGGATTTACAATTGTGTAAATATAGAAAAAATCAAAGAATAATTGCGTTACATTTGTAACTAGTTAGCACTTTACATATGTGAATTTAATAATTTTTTAAATTGTTAGATAAGATAGTGTCAGTAACTAATTACTAATATGATATTTACATATAATTAAATATTCGTCAACCTATTGCAGCAAATTTCCTAAAATGATTTAACCTATACCCTAAGTGGATCTTATATAGTACAGGTTTACAGTGTTTTATACTGATATTATAAAGAATTATTAAGCACTGGGAAAAGGTTGTTTCATTGTGTGAACAACTAAGAAATTAACAAATGTAAATTAATTTATAACCAATAATAAATCAATTAATTATAATGTGTAATTACACAATTGTAAATCTGTTTACATTTATAAATTGATTGGTAATCCGGATAGGTGTCAGAAGAAACCTGTAGCGTTTGTGATTCACACTGGTGAATTCACGGACAGGACTGATCCACCCTGTGTATCGAATATTTCCGACTGGGTGTACCCTACTCCATGTTTGCGACGATCCTGCGGGCTTAGGAAGAAGGTAATTCTATGAATCCGCCTCCAATAAGATCTTCTCCATCATAAAATACTGCAGATTGACCGGGTGTAATGGCAGATACAGGCTCGTGCAGATGGACCAGTAGCCTGTTATTTTCCTGGTCATAACGGATATTTGCGGGATGTCCGGGGTCTTTGTAGCGGATTTTTACGGTGACCACTTTATCTCCTGGTGGGTGAGCGTACTTGATGGCATTAAATCCGGATACGGAAAAGGTTTCTGAAAGCGTGTCCGATTTTTTGCCAAGAACCACCGTGTTGGTATCGGCCATGATCCTGGTCACATAGAGGGGTTCGCCGGCCGACACGTTAAGCCCCTTTCGTTGTCCTATCGTATAAAAAGGGTAGCCCTGGTGTTTGCCAAGGATGTTTCCGTCTTTGTCTGTGAATACCCCGTCACGGGTTCTGCTTTCCAGTCCGGGCACCTCTGACTTCAGGAAGCCACGGTAATCGTTGTCAGGTATGAAGCAGATCTCGTAGCTTTCCCTCTTGTCGGCGATCTCCTTAAATCCGGCCTTCCTGGCCATTTCCCTGATCTCCGTTTTGGTGAAGGCACCCAGTGGCAGGATGGTCTTGCGAAGGAAGTCCTGTGATAGTCCCCAAAGCACGTAGCTTTGGTCCTTGTCGGGATCAGCCCCTTTATAGAGGATCATCCGGTCATTTTCCCGGCGAATCCTGGCATAGTGGCCTGTGGCCATGTACTGGCAGTTCAGCTGTTCTGCCCTCTTGAGCAGGGCGGCCCACTTGATATGGGTGTTACACAGTACACATGGATTGGGTGTGCGGCCTTTGAGGTATTGGTCAATGAAGTCGTCGACGATAAAATGCTTAAACTCCTCCCGGATGTCCAGCACATAGTGTGGAAATCCCATACTCACGGCCAGGTGCCGTGCATCGTTGATTGAGTCGAGGCTGCAGCATCCTGTTTCTTTGCCGCTGATATCGGTTGAGCTATACTCCCAGGTCTTCATGGTGATGCCCACCAGCTCGTATCCCTGCTGGCTGAGCATCATGGCGGCCACACTGCTATCCAGGCCACCGCTCATGGCGATTAAAACACGTCCTTTTGACATCTTTAATGGGCTCTGTTCAAGATAAAATTAGTAAAATCCCATAAGGTGGCAAAGCGATAGCTGGCCACCAGGTAGTCAAACGGGACATCTGCGGGGGGTGCGATGAGGGCTGTATGCATGCCCAGCCGGTATCCAAAAAGCATGTCCCTGAAGGTATCCCCTACCATCCAGCTGTCATCGAACTCGATTTCCGGATAGTCCGATTTGGCTTCCAGGGCCATGCCCCCGGCGGGTTTGCGGTTCACGCTGTCCCTGTGGCGAAGTCCCGTGGCTGCATAAATCCGGTCTATGCGTCCCCCTGCCTGCAGGACATCGCCCAGCATCCGCTTATGTACGGCATCCAGCTGGGATTGGTCCATCAGCCCCTTACCCACGCCTTGCTGGTTGGTCACCACCAGGATGCGGACAAAGTGCTGACTGAGCTTAGACAGGCTTTCCAGGCTACCGCTGATCCAGTTGAATTCAGCGGGATTGCGCACGTAGCCTGTTCCGGGACGCACGTTCAGCACCCCATCCCTGTCGAGAAACAGGTATTTGGCTTTCATCTTGCCGGCATTGGAAGGGTTCATGGGGAGGAGAAAAGGATCGATTCCACATTTTCACAAATGATGTGTCCAAGCAGCATATGCACCTCCTGTATCCTGGCGGTATCTGCCGAGGGAACCGTAAACAGTATGTCGCAAAGTGGGTACATATCCCCGCCATCTTCCCCGGTAAAACCCATGGTTTTCAGGCCCAGCTTCCTTGCGGTGTCCAAAGCCCGGATGACATTGGGTGATTTGCCTGAGGTGGAAAAAGCCAGCAGCACATCCCCCTGTTTTCCCAGGGCCTGCAGCATGCGGGCGAAAACCATCTCGTATGAGTGGTCATTGGCCGTGGCCGTGATGAAGGAGGAGTTAACATGCAGGGCTTCAGCATTCAGGGGTGGACGATCCAGGTAAAACCTCCCACTCAGCTCAGCGGCCAGGTGCTGGGCATCGGCAGCGCTGCCCCCGTTCCCGCAGAATAAGACTTTCCCGCCTGCCCGGTAGCTGTTCACTATCCACCTGATGCCGTCTTCCAGTTGCCTGCCCAGCTG
>SKNE01000185.1 GCA_007120675.1 Bacteroidales bacterium | reverse complement strand
GGCAAAGTGAGGCCAATGCCATCATTAGACTGCTTAATGTCACCCCCTCTTTCTATAATGTGGATGTGATCCGGGATAACATCACCGCCCGGCGGAAGCGAAACAGCGACATGCTGGAGGTGATCTACCGGAGCAGCGACCCGGGGGTGTGCTACCTGAGCCTGCAGATCCTTGCGGAGACTTTTGTGGAGAAAAACCGCGCATTGCGCAACTATGAAGCCACCGGGATCATCGACTACTTCCAGGCAGAGCTTCAGCGCGCCCGCATGCAGCTCAATGAGGCCGAGGAACGCCTGAAGGAGTACTCACAGGAAAACCAGGTGATCAACTACAGCGAGCAGACCAAGTACCTGGCAGCCTCCAAGGAGGAGCTGGAAAGGGACATATACCAGGAAAACGCCAACCTGGATGCGGCCCGAAAAGCCATTGGCGAGCTGGAGCAGCGATTTGACCAGCGCGAGATATTGTATGTCAAGAGCCGGGAGGTCCTCAGGAAGCGGGATGAGCTGGCAGATATACGTGGACAGATCGCCTCCCTGAGGCTGCTGGAGCGTCCGGAAAGCAGGGCGGAGCTGGTAACCCTGGACCGGCGTGCCGGGGAGATTGAGGCTGAACTGTATGAGCTTACCCAGGAGTTTGCCTCACTGACCTATACCAGGGAGAGCATCCCCCGGCAACAGCTCCTGAATCAATGGCTTCATCACGTCATCGAACTGGATAAGTCCATCGCCCGCCTGGAAGTGCTCATTGGGCAAAGGGAGTATTTCGACACCTTGTTCGACCAGTTTGCTCCCATAGGTTTTAACCTGAGCAAGATGGAGCGGGAGATTGACATCGCCGAGCGCGAGTACCTGAGCATATTGCACGGCCTGAACCAGGCCAGGATACGGCAAAGCGACTTTGAGCTCTTTGGTCAGCTGGAGGTTCTGGACAGGCCATTTTTTCCGCTGAACCCCCAGGGCACCCGCACACGCCTCCTGGTGGCCGGATCCTTTGTGGCCACCCTGGCCCTGGTGCTGGGACTGATTGTGGCTGTGGACTTACTGGACCGGTCCCTTCGCACCCCCGCACTGGCTGAGCGCTCCACCGGCCTTGATCCGCTGGCCGCCACTGCTGCCCCCACGAAAAACAAGGCGGTGGACACCCAGGCGCTGAATGAAAGGCTTTTCTTCCTCCTGTGTAACCAGCTGATGATGCAGCTCAAGGAGGTCAGGGGGGAGGAACCCCCCAGGATCATCGTGTATGCCACAAGGGAGCAGGAGGGGCTTGCGGACGCCAGCCTCCTTGTGTCCAAAGCCCTGCAGGCCCTGTCCCACGAAACGCTCTGCCTGTGCGACGCATCGCAGCAGGCCGACGCATCACAGCAATCCGACGCATCACAGCAATCCGACGCATCGAAGCAATCCGATGCATCGCAGCAAGGTGTAAGAGTGCAGCAGGGAACAGGATCTGCGACTGTCCAGGTGGAGACATACAGTCCGGGTGACGGAGCTCCAGAGATCGGGAAGAAGCTGGAGAACGCAAGCCACAAGGCCCTTGTCATCCAGCTGCCCCTGTTTGACCGGCAAAGCCTGGGCGACTTCCTGGGCATCCAGCCCCACCTTGCGGTGCTGGTGGTGAGTGCCAGGCATACGTGGGAGTACCAGGATAAAAAAATGCTGGAAAACATCAGGAAGGCCTTTCCCGGCACCCCGCAACGGCTGCTGCTGGACCACGTTGCCCACGACAACCTGGATAGCTTCATGGATGAAGTGCCGCGCAAAAGGAGCTTCCTTCGAAAATGGGTAAAGAAGATGATCCGCCTAAATTTCTGAGCCAATGCCACACATTCTTATCGTTTCGGTTACAGCATGGGAGGGCGACTACCTGAAATCAACCGTTGAGCTGTCGAAGGAGCTGGCTGCGCGCAACGAGGTGTACTTCCTGGATTTTCAATACAGCCTGAAGGACCTGCTTGCAGCCGTCCTGGGCAGGGCTCCCCACGTGCCCTGGAAGCGGATGACAGGACTGTCGCCCCGGCTCCGGAAAGTGGATTTGTCCAATGGAAGCCACGTCAACATTTACACCCCCAGGCCCATCATCCCCTCTTTTTGGGTTGGGTCTTACAGGATGTTTTCTTTCCTGAACCGGATTAACCAGCGCATCGTACTGAAACCGCTTGCCAGGCTGCTCAGGAAAAGGGGCGCTGAGCCCGATGCCATTGTCAGTGCGCTGAACCCCTTCATGGGCCTTGGCGTCAAACGGTACTTCCCTGGCAGTCCCCACGCATACTATTGTTTTGATGAGATCCGGGCCGCGCACTGGCTGCGCACCTTCGGCGGAGAGGCCGAAGACAGACTGTTTCCCCGGCTGGATGGGGCCGTGTTCACCTCCGACCACCTGGAAAAGGAAAAGGGCGGGCCCATCAAAAAGACCGCAGTGGTGAAAAATGGCGTACACTATGAGGCCTTTGCCAGGCATCGTCGCCAGATACGGCCAAAAGAGAGGCCGTGCGTGGGATACCTGGGGAGCATCGACGATCGCTTTGCCCTGGATATGATGGAGGAGGTGGTGAAGAAGCTGGACGATTACGATTTTCACCTGGTGGGCAGGGTGGTGGACCCAAGGGTAAAAAAACGCCTGGAACCCTACGACAATGTCTCTTTTTCCCCCCCTGTCGCGGCCGGGGAGGTGCCCCCCATCATGGGGGAGATGGACGTGGGGATCATCCCCTATGTGCGCAATGAGTTTACCGTGGCTGTTTATCCGCTGAAGGTCAATGAGTACCTGTCGGTGGGCCTGCCAGTGGTAATGACCCCCTTTGCCGATTTGCCCGATTTC
>SKNE01000264.1 GCA_007120675.1 Bacteroidales bacterium | reverse complement strand
TCTTTATTTGCCTCCAAAAAGTTAGCAAAATCGAACATTACCAGAGCAATAGATGCAATGATATATACTAAAACAACTACACCTATCTTTCTACCACTTTTTCTACCACATTGAATAAAAAAACCGCAAACAGTTGGCAATAAACTATTTGCGGTTATTATGTGTCGGGGTGGCAAGATTCGAACTTGCGACCTCCTGCTCCCAAAGCAGGCGCGCTAACCGGGCTACGCTACACCCCGGACGGATCTTTCCGACCCGGTGCGGAGAGAGGGGGATTCGAACCCCCGGTACCCTTCTCGAGTACGGCAGTTTAGCAAACTGCTGGTTTAAGCCACTCACCCACCTCTCCAGAATACTATCAAAGAACGTCGTTTTTTGAGAGTGCAAAGATACACAAATCCACTATTCCGCCAAAAAAATGCAGAAAAATAGACCCCCGCCCGTATTACCCCGCTCACCTTGGCCAATAGGTGCTTTTCTTATAATTTTGAGGCCACCGTTGCAGGCCGCGACAGGAAACCAATGCCTGCTGACTGTGAAACCCATCCGGGGCCCATTATAAAACAGGCAAAACCCAGACCCATGAAACCCTCCTTGCTAAAAACAATACAAGCACTGATCCTACTGGCAATAACGGTGCTAACCGGTGTGAACGGACAAGCACAAAGTCCCCAAACCTTCAACTACCAGGGGATACTGCGTGACGACGCCGGGCAGGTGCTCCCCTCAGCCGAAGTGGACATCCTACTGCGCATTCTCGCCGACAGTGCCGCCGGAGAAGAGGTCTTCAGCGAAACGCACCACACGGAAACCAATGCATACGGACTCTTTAACCTGCAGGTGGGTTCAGTGGGCAGCCTGGAGGGAATTCAATGGGATCAGGGCATCTATTTCATAGAGGTCAGCGTCGACGGACAACTGATGGGCAGCAGCCAGCTGGTCAGCGTACCCTATGCCCTGCACGCAAACACCTCATCTGATGCATTTAGCGGGGACTACAACGACCTGCATAACGTGCCCCAGGGGGAAGCGCCTGGGGACATGATGTACTGGGATGGTGAAGGATGGATCAGGGTGGAGCCGGGCTCACACGGGCAAAGCCTGACACTTTGTAACGGAATCCCCACCTGGGGCACCTGTGATGATGACAATGGAGACGATGTGACTGACTACGACGGAAATGTATACCAAACCGTGGTGATCGGCGAAAAGGAGTGGTTCGCCGAGAACCTGCGTTCCCTGCACACGGCCGATGGTACGGCCATCAGCGGGGTGTTCGCACCGGACCACAACGAGGAGATGGTTGAACACTACGGCCGACTATATACCTGGCATGCGGCCATGAATGGCGAGGGATCAGACAATTCCAATCCGGGAACGGTACAGGGCATCTGCCCCACAGGATGGCGGATCCCCAGCGACGCGGAGATGATCTACCTCCGCGAATACCTGGGGGGCACCTCCGAAGCGGGGGGGAAACTCAAGGGGACACGAACCTATCCGCAAGACCACCCACGCTGGAACAGTCCCAATGCCGGTGCCAACAACTCCAGCGGCTTCAGCGGATACCCGGCCGGGCGCATCAACGCAGACGGCAGCAGCCTGGGGTTTGGGACCGGGGCCTATTTCTGGACATCCACAGAGAGCAACGCTTCCAACGCATGGGGATACCTGCTTTACTACTCACTAACAGGCTATTACAAGGACGATGGAACCAAGGACTTTGGATTTTCCGTGCGATGTGTCAGGGAAGTGACGCGGTAAAAAGGTATGGGCAGAGGGCCCTGCCAACCAAAACGGCAGACAGCAACAGTAGAGAGCGACTAGCAGGCAAACCCCGGCGAGACCTCAAGGGGACGCCATCATGGCCGGCAGCAAGGAGCCTCAGCGGTATGCCCACCTGGCCGCAGCAGGGACAACACCCACCCAGGACAAAGGACCTCAGCACAATCCCCCCGGTCACGCAAGGAACAACACCCACCCAAGACAAAGGACCCCTCAGCACACCCCCCCGGTCACAGAGGGTACATCACCCGCTCAGGATAGCGGATGGTGCTCATGGAATCTCTTCAGGCGGTACTCCAGGTCCGGAAACTGCTCACGGCTTACCAGCGACACGCAGGCCCGCAGTCCCTCCAAACGCTCGCTGCCCGTGATGGCCAGCGATATGGCACTGATGCCATAGTAGACCAGTGCCTCGATCAGCGCCTCCCCCGTGAAGCCCGGGTATGAAATGGTAAAATAAAAGCCGTCGGCCAGGGGCTTGTCCTCATCCTTGTCATATACAATCTGGAAGCCATTGTCGGTGAACAGCTTCTTCATGATTTTGGCTTTCTCCCCGTACTCCTTCACCACTTCCACAAAGTCGTACTTTCCATCGTTGACCGCCTTCAGCATGGCCTCCAGGGCATATTGCGGCGAATGGGCGGTGCCTGAGCTCAGGGCGTACATGGTGCCAAAAATCATGGCGCGGCCGAATTGATCCATCCCGTAATAAGGCAGGAGGTCCCCGGATCGTTTCTCAAACAATGCGTCGGAGATCACCATCATGCCAATGCGCTGGCCTGCATAGCTGAACGCCTTGCTGCTGGATATCAGCAAAACATAATGGTCGGTATAATTGGCCACCGTCGGCTGAAAGGGAGGCTCTCCGGGCTTCGACATGTCCTGCCTGAAGTCCATGGCAAAATAGGCCAGGTCTTCGATCACCACCACCCCATACTTGGTGGCCAGCTCACCGATGATCTTCAGTTCGGTCTCTGTGAAGCATATCCACGATGGGTTGTTCGGGTTGGAATAGAGCAGGGCCGCCACATTGCCCTTGGCCAGGTGCGATTCCAGCTTCTC
>SKNE01000234.1 GCA_007120675.1 Bacteroidales bacterium | reverse complement strand
GATGCTGCTGGAAGGCTGGGTGCCCGACGAAAAGAAGGAGCCACTCATCGCCTACCTGGAAAAGAACAACATACTATACGTGACACAAAAGCCCGCAGAGGAGGAGCAGGCACCCATCCTGCTTAAAAACAAGAAGTTTGCCCGCAAGTTTGAAATGCTGGGCGACCTCTACTCCCTGCCCAAGTACAATGAGCTGGACCTTACCCCCTTCTTCGCACCCTTCTACATGCTCTTTTTCGGCTTTTGCCTGGGCGATGCGGGGTACGGCATCCTGATGGGCATCGCTGCCCTGCTTTTGAAGAAGAAGGTGCGCAAGGAGCTGAAGCAGGTGATGGGCCTGATATTCTACCTGGGCGTGTCCACCTTTTTCTTCGGTGTGATATCAGGGGTGTTCTTCGGGATCCCCCTGTTCGACACCGGCCTGCCCGTCTACCGCGACCTGGCCCTGCGATTTGAACAGGAAGGGACTGACATCAACATGCTGCTGTTCTACCTGTCCATCATCCTGGGTGCCATCCAGATTATCTTCGGACTGGTACTCAAGGCCACCAACGAAACCCGGCAGTTTGGCTGGAAACACGCAGTGGGCACCTTGGGGTGGATCCTGCTGATCACCGGTAGCATCGCACTCTACGGGATCAGCGAGCTGGCCGGCATCCCCTTCGACCGGCTCAACCCCGTCCTCTATGCCCTGCTGGGGGTGAGCGGGGTGATGATCCTGTTGCTGAACAACCTGAACCGGAGCATTTTCCTGAACTTCGGACTGGGCCTCTGGAATACCTATAACATGATCACCGGCATCCTGGGGGACCTCCTCTCCTACATCCGCCTCTTTGCCCTGGGCATCTCCAGCGCCATCCTGGGCTTCGTCTTCAACAGCCTGGCGGTGTCCATGAGCGGAAGCATCCCCGTGCTCAGCATCCTGATCATGACCATCATCCTGGTGGTCGGACACAGCATCAACCTCTTTATGTCCGGCCTGGGTGCCTTTGTACACCCCATGCGTCTGACCTTTGTGGAATTTTATAAGAACGCCGGCTTTTCCGGTGGAGGAAAACAATATAATCCCTTCAAGAAAATTACTTAACCTTTAATCTTTTTCATGTTATGGAACCAATCATTTTAGCTTACATTGGCATTGGATTGATGATCGGACTGGCCGGCATCGGTAGTGCATTTGGGGTATCCATGGGCGGCAATGCCTCTATCGGTGCCCTGAAGAAAAACGACGAAGCTTTTGGTAACTACATGGTGCTTAGTGCCCTGCCCGGAACACAAGGACTATATGGCTTCATGGGATACTTTATCCTCTCAGGCTATCTCACCGCCGGGATGAGCTGGGCCACTGCGGCAGCCATTTTTGGCGCCGGACTGGCACTGGGCTTCGTGGGACTGCTTTCAGGAATCCGGCAGGGACAGGTCTGCGCCAACGGCATCGCCGCCATCGGCTCCGGACACAACGTCTTCGGAAACACCCTCATTTTGGCTGTGTTCCCCGAGCTCTATGCCATCGTAGCCTTCGCCGCCACCTTCCTTATCGCGGCCACGTTGCCCCTCTAAGCTGCATTATTCACACATACCGTAGCCCCAAAAGGCGAGGATTTTTCCCTTCTGGGAAATGCCATTGTGTGCAAGCCAGGCCTGGACGCCGATTAAAAAAGGATCATAAGTCCGGACTCCCACCCACCCGAAAGGTGGCAGAGTCCGGCTTTTTTCGTTGTGGGGGTGAGAAGCCAAGGTGCATGACCCGGACTGACACGAAATACTGGCTGTTTTTCCCTGGAGACTATCGCTTCAGTCGCTCATACACCATGAAGGTGATGAACATCATGCCCAGCAGGTAGACTGAGTCTTCGACAGGGATAGTAAAGAGGCGGATGGACAGGTTGCGGGCATCATCATAGCTCACGACGGGCGCTTCGCTGAATAATCCCGTCAGTGCGCCGTTTACCAGCACGAACGGAAGCAGCATCACCAGGTAGGTGAAGTAAAAATGGGACAGGAACTTTTTATGTGTGCCAAGGACAGGCTGCAGCAAGGCAAGAAAGCCGGTGAGCAGCATCACCACCAGGGTGTATGTGCGTCCTGTGTTCAGCAAACCCACCGATACAAAAAAGAGCCCCAGCACGATGCTGATCCAGAAACTCAGGCGTGGAAAGGCAAGCCGGGGCAAAAAATAGCGGAACACTTCATAGGTAAAAACAATCACATAGGAGATCACCACGAAGAACAGCCATTCCTCCACCGGCAGGCCGAAAAGGTATAAGCCCAGCACGTAGCGGTGATTGAATGACCATACCCCATGCTGTGTGAACAGAATGTCCCACGGAATGAAGACAAGCATCATCACCAGGATGCCGGCGAACAGCGGGGGCCACTTTTTCCAGAAGCGTATCAGGGGCTCAAAGCTCCGTATCAACGGGATACTCAGGCTGGCCAGCAACAAAAAGGCGTAATAAAAGCTTTCCATGGCCATTAAACAGCGCCTGTATCGTTTTTGTTTGAACGGGATTATATGTATTTTTACGCCAGCCCCCTCGCCGAAGTGCTGGCACAAGGAGATGGACCGCTCCTGCGCACTGCCTGAAGTGATGGTCGGTGCGACGCGGACTTTAAGGGGACCTGGTTCAGGGGGTGGCCTGAAAAAAAGGGCTGGCTGCGTGACCCGGTTCAATGGATGGCCACGGAAACTGGGCTGGTCACCAAACCAGGTTCAATGGATGGCCACGGAAACTGGGCTGGCCACGAAACCCGGTTCAATGGATGACCGCGGAAACTGGGCTGGTCACGAAGACTGGATCATTAACGTAAACCCTGGCCTGAGCCCTTATAACAAATAAACAAACTGCTCCCATGGGTATACTCATCGCCATT